>NZ_JBPCPN010000022.1:0-22014 GCF_050999135.1 Candidatus Dormiibacter sp.
TACAACTACGAGCGTGCCCACACCGGACGACGAAGCGCCGGCAAGACGCCGGCAGAGTCGATCTATGGTGCTAGGAAGATGCGCCCCCGATGAGGTCCACCTGTCGCGTTATCTCGGAAGCTGTTCACTCTAGGTGGAGTAGAGCAGGTCCAGTTCTGCGTGTCCCGTAGCCCACTGAAGGCTGAAGTGCCAGCAGCTGGCGGTCGGTACCGGCACGCCATCCGGGTAGATCTCGCCCGGGCCCGAGTCGGCTGGACGCGATTCCTGCACGACGGGTTCAGAGCTACCGGAGGGGTGGGCCTGGATCTCCAACGGCGCATTGTTCCGCGGTGTGCTCACGACCCATAGAACCTTCACTGCGTCCGACCCCGCCTTGAGCGGGTAGCCGAAAAGGAAGCCGGCGGCAGCTGTCGGACCAGCGAGGACGTAGGGAATGCCACCCATCCCTGCGAGCCCTGCAGAGCTGTCACGAAGCCACGGCGGCAGCTCGCCCCTGTAAACCTGGGTTGAACCACACCCTCCAGGGAGGGTCGTGGCGTTCGCCGGAGTCAGTGCTGCGGACGCTGGGAGCGGTGTCGCTGAAGGGGCGCGTGGGGTCGCTGCCCTGGGTGACGTCGACCCCGGTGTGGAGCAGGCCAGCGCTGTCGCCAGAATGCCCACTGCTGCGAGGCACACCAGCCTGCCCGCTGTACTGCCCAGCCTGACACGGGTTCGGACTCCTACGTCGGCCGCGGTCACCCGATTCACACAACCATCTCGCGGTGTAGGCGGTTCAAGAGTACGTTCCATCCTCGCGGTTCACCACCCGCTAGAGCTAACCGGAGGGCGCAGCTCAAGCCGTGCGGCGCTGACTCAGAGTGGGGATGGCAGCCAGCAGAACCTGGGTGTAGGGCTGCGTTGGGGCAGCGAATACCCGGGGCGTCTCCCCCGCCTCCACCACCCTCCCCGACTGCATCACCAGCAGCCGCTGGCAGAGATGGCGCACGACGCCCAGGTCGTGGGAGACCAGCAGCAGCGTCAGGTCGAAGTCGCGCCGGAGATCGAGCAGCAGGTTCAACACCTGGGCGCGCACCGAGACGTCCAGCGCGCTGACTGGCTCGTCGGCCAGCAGCACCCGGGGTCGGGGCGCCAGCGCCCGGGCGATCGCGATCCGCTGCCGCTGACCGCCCGAGAACTCGTGCGGATAGCGCCCGGACGCGGCTCGGGGCAGGCCGACCGCCTGCAACAGTTCGTGCAGCCGCGACTCGCGCGGTTCGCGCAGGCCCATCACCCGAAGCGGCTCCAGGATGATGTCAGCCACGCTGAGGCGTGGGTCGAGAGCGCTGACAGGATCCTGGAAGACGACCTGCACCTCGCGCCGGAGCGACCGGCCGAGGTAGCGCAGCTCGCCCGCGTCCGGCTTCTCCAACCCCAGCAGCAGCTTGAGCAGAGTGGTCTTGCCCGACCCCGACTCACCGACTATGCCCAGGCTTTCACCGCGCAGCACCTCAAAGCTGACCCCCTCGACGGCTGCCACAAAGCGCCTCGGCAGCCAGGGCGCCTGGCGAGGCAGCGCAAAGCGTTTGCTCACCCCCCGGACGCGGAAGACAGTCTCCGGCTGCTCGGTCACGAAACTGGGTGCCAGCAGGCGGCGCGGTGGCCCTCGCCTTCCAGGACTGGCATGGTGGCGCAGATCTCGGTCGCCCGCGGACAGCGGTTGCGGAAGGGACAGCCGGAGGGGAACTGGCCCAGGCCCGGTACCGCGCCGGGAATGGCCTGGAAGCGACCGCCGGGCAGCTCCTGGTCCAGGCTGGGGATGGACTCCAGCAAGGCCAGGGTGTAGGGGTGGCGGGGGCTGTCGAACACCTCTCCCACCGCTCCCTCCTCGATCAGATGACCGCCGTACATGACGAGCACCCGGTCGCAGAGGCCGGCCACCACTGGCAAGTCGTGAGTGATGAGCAGCAGCGTGGCTCCCTCCTCATCGACCAGGCGATCGAGCAGCCGCAGCACTTCTGCCTGCACCGTCACATCCAGGGCGGTGGTCGGCTCGTCAGCTATCAACAGTTCGGGTGAGCAGCTGATCGCCATGGCGATCATGGCCCGCTGGCGCTGGCCCCCGGAGAGTTGGTGGGGATACTGGGCCAGCTTCTCCACCGCGCCGGGGATCTGCACCCGCTCCAGCAGCTCCCGGGCCCGGGCGAGCGATTCTCTGGCGCCCAGACCCCGGTGCAGGCGGAGCGGCTCGGCCACCTGCTCGCCGATCTTCTGGACTGGGTTGAGCGCGCTCAACGGTTCCTGGAAGATCATGCCGAGGCGGTCGCCGCGAAGCCGGCAGAGCTCCCCTTCCGAGAGAGCGAGCAGGTCCTGCTCGCGATAGACCGCCCGGCCCCGCGCGCTGAGACCGTCGGGCAGGAGGCCCATCACCGCCAGCGCCGTCAGCGTCTTGCCGGAGCCCGATTCGCCGATGAGCCCGGTGCGGCGGCCCGCCGCCAGCTCGAAGCCGACCGAGTGCACAGCTTCCACCGTGCCCACCCGAACGCTCAGGTCGGACACTCGCACCACCGCTTCGGTCGCAGCTGACACACCCATCACTGGGGCGGGATCCGCTGCACGAGCTTGGGGTCGAGCAGGTCTCTCAGGCCGTCGCCCAGAAGGTTGAAGCCCAGCACGCTCAGCGCTATCGAAAGGCCGGGCCAGAGCGCCAGTGTCGAGGATTGGGCCAGGTAGTTCTGGGAGTCGCTCAGCATCCTGCCCCAGGACGGCGTCGGCGGCGGCGTGCCGAGGCCGAGATAGCTGAGCGCCGCTTCGGCCAGGATGGCGATTGCGAAGGCGATTGTCGCCTGGACGATCATCACCGAAGCCACGTTGGGCAGTAGGTGGCGAAAGAAGATCCCCAAGGCGCTGCTGCCGAAGGTCCGCGCCGCAGTGACGTAGTCCTGCTCCATCACCTGCAGGCCGGCGCCGCGAACCACCCGGGCGAAGACGGGGACGAAGGCGATTCCTATCGCGCCCATCGCGGTGAGTGTGCTGGCGTGAAACACGGCAGCGAAGAGAAAGGCCAGGAGCAGCGCTGGGAAGGCCAGGACCAAATCGCTGAACCGCATCACCAGCTCCTCCGCCCAGCCGCGGTAGAGAGCGGCCACGCCGCCCAGGGGTACGCCGATTAGCAAGGCGATCGCGACAGTGACTATGCCCACCAGCAGGGTGTTGCGGGCACCCGCCATGATCTGGCTGGCCACGTCGCGGCCGAGAGCGTCGCTGCCGAGCAGGTGACCGCCCTGCCCCGGCGGTTGGAAGCGGTCCGAGACGACGACGTGCGTGGGGTCAAAAGGGGTCCAGACGTACGAGACAAGCGCTGCTAGGATGACTGCGCCGACGAGGATTCCACCGGCGAGGAGCGACGGATTGAGCCCCGACCGGCGCCGCCAAGCGGGTTCGAGACCCGGTTCGGTGAGCCCAATGACCTCGCTGCTCATTTCCCGGCTATCTTGACGCTCGGATCCGGGGGTCGAGCAGACGGTAGGAGAGATCGGTGGCGAAGTTGATCACCAGCACGGTGGCCGTCAGCAGCAGGATCAGGTCCTGGATCTCGATGAGGTCGCGGTTGCGGACGGCATCTAAGAGCATTCGGCCCAGACCGGGCAGGTAGAAGACGTTCTCGATCACCACTGCGCCCACGAGAAGCGACGTTAGCTGCAGCCCGAGGATTGTCACGACAGGGATCGCTGCGTTCTTCAGGCCGTGCCGGCGCAGCGCCTGGCCTCGCGTCAGTCCCTTGCTGCGCGCGGTCCGGATGTAGTCCTCGCGCTGCACCTCGATCACCGCTGAACGGATGTAGCGGGTCAGCACGGCGCCCTGGACCAGGCCCAAGGCGATCGACGGCAGCAGCAGGGAGCGCAACGCGCCCACCGGGCTCTCCTCCCAGGGCACGAAGCTGCCCGCCGGCAGCACGTGCAGCTGCACGGCGAAGATCGTGACCAGAAGCAAACCGGCCCAGAAGGCGGGGATGGCGATTCCGCCCAGGCTGAGGGCCGAGATCAGCGATCCGCTGAGCGAGCGGTAGCGCACACCCGCGACTATCCCCAGCGGGATGGAAACAGCCAGCGCCAGGAACATCGCGAACAGCGCCAGCGGCACGCTGACCAGCGCCCGCCCCTGGAGCTCCGGCAGGATCGGCTGTTTCGAGATGAGAGAGACGCCGAAGTCACCGCGGATCAGGCCGCCCAACCACTCCAGATAGCGCAGCCACGCCGGTCGGTCCAGACCCAGCTGGCGATGGAGGTCGGCGATCTGCTGTGGGCTGGCGCTGGTGCCCAGGATTACCGCGGCCGGATCGCCGGGCAGCACGTTCACCACCGCGAAGACCGCCATCGAGGCGACCATCAGGCTGAGCAGCAGGACCGCAAGCCGGCTCAGCACCTGCATGACCACGGCCGGCTGGGTTCCCTACGGCTGCTGGCGCGTTAGCTGAAGTAGGCCTTGGCCAGGTACAGCGACGTGGAGAGCCGTTTCTCCGGGTAGCCGCGCAGGTTGGCCCTGATCACGTCGATCTGTTTGGGTGACATGATGTAGCCGTTGGCGGCGTCGTCCGCCAGCTGCTTCTGCACCGTCGCGTACATGCTCTTGCGCTTCGCCTGGTCCTGCTCCGCGTCAGCCTGCAGGACCATCTGGGCGACCTGCGGATTGTCGTAGTGCCAGTAGTACTTGGGGTTGGCGTAGTTGCCGATGTCCCGGGGCTCGACGTGGTTGATGATTGTCAGGTCGTAGTCCTGGGGCGGCAGGAAGACCGTATGCAGCCAGTCGTTGAAGGTCATGGTGTCGATCTGCAGCGTGAC
Source organism: Candidatus Dormiibacter sp. (assembly GCF_050999135.1). NCBI lineage: Bacteria > Bacillati > Candidatus Dormiibacterota > Candidatus Dormibacteria > Candidatus Dormibacterales > Candidatus Dormibacteraceae > Candidatus Dormiibacter > Candidatus Dormiibacter sp. Next base: position 4,818 of record NZ_JBPCPN010000022.1, read on the forward strand.
GCCTACCGCCTTCAGCTCGCTGTTGAGGATGTCGCCACCGCGCACGGCGTAGGGAAAGTCGCTGACCTCGGCCAGGTGCAGAGTTAGCCCGCTGGCGTAGCCGGCGGCGGCCAGCTGCTTCTTCGCCTCGGTGGGGTCGTACTTGTTAACCTGGTTCTCGTCAACGTAGTAGGGCTCGGTGACGTTGGGCACAGCGTGGCTGCCGATGGGAACCGCATAGCCGGCGAAGACGCCGTCGATCCAGGCCTTCTTGTCGATCGCCATCGAGATCGCCTTGCGCACGCGCACGTCCTTGAGCGCGCCTTTGCTGTTGTTGTAGGCGACCATGAGCTTTCCCGCCGGCGCGCCCTCCAGGATCCGGAAGTTGTTGTCGCTCTTGAAGCTCGGCAGCTGCTCGGGACCACCCAGCTGAGCGATCGCGTCGATGTCACCTGCCTTGAGCGCATTGTTCATGGCGTTGGCGTCGGTGATGAAGCGGAAGGTGATCTGCTGCAGCCTGGGTTTGGGGCCCCACCAGGCGGCGTTCCTGACCAGGGTCAGGCTGGTGTTGGGCAGATAGGTGGAGAACTTGAATGGACCTGTCCCAACCGGCTGAGTGGCCAGGTTGGTCGCCACAGGATTCGTGGAGACTACGTGGGTCGACTTGGGGATGATGGCCGCCGAACCCTGCGCCATGCGGAAGAGGAAGTTGTCGCTGTACTGCTTCAAGGAGACCTTGACGGTGTGGTCGTCCACCACGTCGACCGAACTGACTGGCGCCCAGTAGTCGAGGTGCGGGTTGGCCGGCTTGTTCTGGGGATCTCGCGCTCGGTCCCAGGAGAATTTGACGTCCTGCGCCGTGAAGGGCGTGCCGTCCTGCCAGTTGGTGGAGCGGAGGTGGAAGGTGTAGGTCTTGCCATCGGGAGTGGTGTCCCAGCCGGTCGCCAGCTGGGGGATCAGAACGCCGGACGCATCTGTGCGCAGCAGACCCTCGTACAGGTTGTCGCGCAGCATCGTGGCGATGGAAGCCGTGGCGTCCGAGGTGATGTCAAGCGAGGTCGGCCCCTGAACGAAGCCGACCACTATCTTGTCCTTGCCTGTCGCTCCTGGGCTCGCGCCAGCGTTGCCGCCGCCGCTCTGACAGCCGGTCAAGGCCAGGATCAGCAGGATCGGCAGCGTCGCGGCTCTGAGCAGTCTCATCACCGCAATGATGCAGCTTTTCGGCCTGGTCTCAGGCCGCCGAGCTAGAGCGGGGGATCGAAGCGTCCGTCTACAGCCGTCCAGCCGCCGTCGACGAAAAGCTGAGAGCCGGTGACGAAGCTGGCGGCATCAGAGGCCAGAAAGAGGACAGCGCCCACCATCTCGGAGGGCTGCGCCCAGCGGCCGAGAGCGCTCTTCTCCGCGTAGGCCCGGTACCAGGCGGGATCGTTCTTGATCTGGGCGGTGAGCGGGGTCTCGACCACCCCCGGCGCGACAGCGTTCACCCGCACTCCCCGCGGCCCCAGCTCCGCGGCCAGCACCTTGACCAGCTGCACTAGGCCCGCCTTGGTCGCGGCGTAGACGCCCTGGCCGGGCTCAACCACCTGGGCCCGGATGCTGGAGAAGACGATGATGCTGCCGCTGCCACGCTCGGCGAAGGCGCGACCGAAGTCGCGCAGCAGGCGGAAATTCGCCTTCAGGTTCAGCTCCACCACTCGATCGAAGCCATCGTCATCGATCTCAACTATCGGCTTGCGGACGTTGATGGCGGGCGTCACGACCAGCACTTGAGGCACGCCGCTCTCGGCCATCAGTTGGCTGGCGGCTTGCGGCTGGAGAATGTCCAGCGCCAGCGGCTGGGCGCCGCCGCCCGCTTCGTTCACCGCCGCAGCGGTTGCTGCCGCCGCCGCCAGGTCCAGATCGGCGCAGGTGACTTCCGCACCCTGCGCCGCCAGTCCCTCGGCGCAGGCCCTGCCGATGCCACTGCCGGCGCCTATCACCGCCGCCCGGCGGCCGGCCAGGGAGAAGAGCCGGCCGTAGTCGATCATGTCTGACAGGCTAGTACCTGGCCACCTTCGTGGCGGTTTCAGTCGGTTGGATTTCGCGTTTATTGGGCTACTGCCCGGTCGAGTGTCTTCGAGTCAGACGTCCCTGGCGGCATGGCGGTCGACAGCATGGGCGGTGAGTAACATCTGGTTGGCATGGCGCTTCATCGATTGAATCCTGAGGGGCTCTTCCAGTCCCAGGCGTACAGCCAGGTGGTCTTGGCGACTGGTACCCGGCTTGTCTTCATTGCCGGCCAGGTCGCGGTGGATGGCAGCGGTCAGGTCGCGCCCGATGGCAACTTTGCCGACCAGGCCAAGCAGGCCTTTTTGAACGTTGGTCGGGCGCTGGCGGCTGCAGGTGCCAGACCGGCTGACGTCACGAAACTCACGATTTACGTAGCTGGCTATTCACCCGAGTACCTGCCGGCCATCGGGGAGGCGCGCCGGGCTGTCTTTGCAGACACCCTTCCAGCCAGTACTTTGGTCGGGGTGCAGTCACTGGCCCAGCCTGAATTCATGATTTGAGGTAGAGGCGACTGCGGTTCTGGACTAGCCGGTCCTCCGATTGACTGTCCGGGTACTCACAGCTCCCGGAGCACGGCCCCTAGGATCTCCAGCCCTGCACTGACCTCGGATTCGTTCAACACCAGCGGCGGGCAGAGCCGGATCGAGCGGCTGCCACAGGTGAGCAGGAGCAGGCCGCGCTGGAAGGCGCGCTGGATGACCTCGTTGGCGAGCGCCGGTGTGGCCATCTCCAGCGCCAGCATGAGCCCGATGTCTCGGGCATCGGTCACCTGCTGCGGATGCTGGACCTGCAGCTCGCGCAGACCGCTCAGGAGCCTGTCGCCCATCCGGGTGGCGTTCTCCATCAGCCCTTCGTCGAGCAGCTGCAGCGTGGCCAGGGCGGCGGCGCAGGCGACCGGATTGCCGCCGAAGGTGCTGCCGTGGGAGCCTGGCGCCCAGTTCATGTGCTCCGCCGAGGCGACGAACGCGCCCAGCGGCATCCCGGAAGCCAGCCCCTTGGCGAGGCACACGATGTCCGGCTGCACGCCCCAGTGCTCCATTGCCAGAAAACGACCCGTGCGTCCGATACCTGACTGCACCTCGTCAGCGACCAGGAGGATGCCGTGGCGGCTGGTCAGCTCGCGCAGCCGGGAGAGGAAGTCGTCAGGCGGCACCAGGTAGCCGCCCTCGCCCTGGATCGGCTCGACGAAGACTGCGGCCACGCTCTCTGCCGGCACCACAGTCGAGAGGAGGTCCTCCAGGCGGCGGATCGATTCTGCTGTGCTGACGCCGGTGGCCGGGCTGGGGAAAGGAGCGTGGAAGACTGCCGGGATGAGCGGCGCAAAGCGGCGTCGCTGGGTCGCCTTGCTGGCCGTCAGCGAGAGTGCGCCCAGCGTACGCCCATGGAACGCGCCCAGGAAGGCTATGTAGTTGGGCCGCTGCGTCACGTAGCGAGCCAGCTTCATGGCGCCCTCGATGGCCTCCGCCCCCGAGTTGGTGAAGAAGACGCGAGCCGACCTGCCCGGCAGGCACTTCTCGGTGAGTCTCTCGGCCAGCTCGATCTCGCGCTGGTAGTAGAAGTCGGTGCCCGACATGTGGAGGAAGCGAGCCGCCTGCTCGGTCACCGCCTGAACCACGCGGGGATGGCTGTGGCCCGTGGCGTTGACAGCTATGCCTGCCGTGTAGTCGAGGAACTCGTTCCCGTCCACGTCGATCGCCCAGCAGCCCTGACCGCGCTCCATCACAAAGGGATACGGCCGCGTGAAGCTGGGCGACAGGGCGTGGGCGTCGCGTTCGATGAGCGCCGCGGCCTTCGGCCCGGGCAGGACGCCTGTCAGCCGGGGTGAGCGCTGAGGAGAGGTGATCATGCCTGGTACTCCGAGCAACATACTGAGCCGCCGGCCGAAGCGGCGGCGGTCTGCCGGGCAGCGGCCGACCGGCGAAGCAGTTCGGGCCCCCGCTCGCCTCTGCCTCCGCGGCTACTCGTAGTACTGGCCCCGGTACTCGATCCAGCCCGGCGCGGGGCAGCCGCTTGAGGTCTTGGCGTGAGTGCAGTGGACGCCGATCTGGCTCGGGCTGTCTATGTAGAGCTGGCCGTGGACCACCACCGAGTCGCCGCCGTGCGCGGGAACCCAGGTCGCCAAGCCTGTGTTGTGGTCGACTTCGAGGCGCGTGCCGCCGGCGGCCCTCACCAGCAGGTGCTCGTGCGTGCCCGACTGGAAGGGGTCCTGGAGCAGCGTTCCGTCGACAGTCACCTCACTGCCCGACTGTCCCTGCCTGACAGCCTGCTGAAACCCGCTGTCGTCAGGTGCCGCGTGATTCTCGCCACAGCCAAGCAGGACGAGTGCCAGCGCGCCAGCCAGCAAGGCCGTCACAAGAGCGCGAGGCCGTCGAACAGGCTCACACGCCAGTTGAGCAGCCCTTTCCCGAGCGACACCCTTCGCCCGAGAAGCTGCCAGCGCGCGCCCGCAGTGGAGGGAGGGCGGCGCGGCTATTCGTCCTCACCCATGGTGCCGTTCTCGCTCGGGTCGTGGCGGCGCAGCGGCGGCCAGAGGATCTTGGCTGGACCCTTGCGGTAGAGCTCCGCAGGGCGGCCGCCCTGCGGGCCCTTGGGCGGGGCGATGCCGCCCACAGGGGTGACGAAGCCCTCCAGCCGCAGCACCTTGCGCCGGAAGTTGGAGGGATCCTGGGGCATCGCCCACACCTCCTCATAGATCGCGCGTAGATCGGAGAGCGTGAACGGCTCCTCCAGGAAGGCCGCCGCCAGCGGTGTGTACTCGATCTTCGCCCGAGCCCTATCGATGCCCTCGGCGATGATGCCGGCGTGGTCGAAGGCGAGGGCCGGCGCGTCGGGCCCGCTGAGCTCCCCCACCGGCCAGAAGCGGCTCAGCGCGGCGTCCGACCCGGCTCGGGGCGCGGGCAGATCGGGGAGGAAGGCCACGTAGGCGACCGAGACAACCCGCATCCGGGGATCACGGCCCGGCTCGCCGAACGTGCGCAGCTGTTCCAGGTGCATCTCGCCGGGCAGGTCTTCGATCCCGGTCTCCTCCTGCAGCTCCCGGATGGCCGCGTCGATCAGATCTTCCTGCTGGCCCACGAAGCCGCCGGGCAGCGCCCACTTTCCCTTCTCCGGGTGGTCGCCGCGCCGAACGAGCAACACGCTGAAGCGGCCATGCCTCACCGTGAGCAGCACTATGTCCACGGTCACCGCCACCGGCGGCAAGGCTCGAGGATCGTACTGGGCGAGAAAGTCCTGCTCGCTCTGCTGTTCCGTCTCTTTCATGGCGACTCCTCGCTGGGTCTGGCCAGGATTGCCGGCGGCCCGGCCTGGATGCTCAGCTGCTCGGGCCTGAGCCGGCACTTCGCCTGCTGGTGAAAGGCGCGGGCCTCCTCGACCGAGCGCCGGAGCAGGATGCGGCCCTCCCCCACCACCCGTTCCTGCAGCGGCAGCCCCGCCGGCGGCGATTCGGGCGCCGAGTCGCTGACCAGCAGGTCCTCGGCGGTGATGAACCGGGAAGCGTCGAATCGGCGGTAAGCCCACTTGCGGCCGCCCAGACTCAGCTTGCTCGCCGAGCGCTTGCTCACCCGGCGCAGCGGCTCCTCAGGGTCGTCGGAGTCAGCTATCGCCACCAGCTTGTAGACGAAGCCCGGGCTGGGATGCGCTATCAAGCGCTCGCCGGAGCCGAACCCGCCGGCGGCGCCCAGGCTCAGCTCGTCCATGGCGTACTCGTCAAGCCCGCCCGTCAGCACGATGCGTGCCTGTCGCGCGCCCAGGCTGTCCAGCAGCTGCCGGGCCTTGGGCAGCTCCGAGAGCAGGTCACCGGAATCTATGCGAACCCCGCCCAGCTCCGGGCCGGCCGCCGCCACGGCGTTTCTGATGCCCTGCTGCAGGTCGTAGGTGTCCACCAGCAGCGTGGTTTCCGGACCCTGGCTGGCGACCTGGGCGCGGAACGCGGTCAGCTCATCCCGGTGAGCCATGGTGAAGCAGTGGGCGGCCGTACCTGTGACCGGGATGCCATAGCGGTAACCGGCCTCCATATTCGAGGTGGCGCTGAAGCCGGCGATGTAGGCGGCGCGGGCGGCGTCGATCGCCGCCTCCTCATGCGTGCGGCGGGTCCCCATCTCGGTGATCGGCAGGCCGCGAGCGGCAGTCACCATGCGCGACGCCGACGATGCGATGCCCGAGTCCCAATTGCAGATGCTGAGGCAGATCGTCTCCAGCAGGACCGCTTCGGCAAAGGGAGCCACCACCGTCAGCAGCGGAGAGTTGGGAAAGTAGAGATCCCCCTCCTGGTAGGCCCAGACATCTCCGGTGAAGCGCTGGCCCTCCAACCGCCCGCGGGTGCCAGCATCCGCCACCTGGGTCTCGTTCAGCCAGCGCAGCTGCTCGGCTGTGAAGCGAAAGTTCTCCAACCGATCCAGCAACCTGCCCAAGCCGGCGAAGACTCCGTAGCGCCGGCCTTCAGGCAGCCGCCGAGCGAAGAGCTCGAAGACTGCCAGCCGGGAGGCAACCCCTGAGCGAAGCGCCCCCTGCAGGTTGCCCAGCTCGTACTGGTCGGTGTGAAGCGCCGGCGAATCCGACGCCAGAACGAGATTCCCCCGCCGCATGTTTAGGTGTATTAGACCATAACAGGAGCCACGCACCTGCCTGTCAAGCTTCGAGTGTGAGGCCGGAATCGGGTGGTAGGCTAGCGGCAAATCGACAATGAATGAGCAGACAGTTACGCGCGACGAGCGCGCCGGCGAAGAAGCCGCTGATCCCAACCGGCTGCTGCCGGACGAGGACCCGAGCAGTCACGACCCCGACGACGCCCGGCACTGGCTCGAGGTCTACGACGAACTGCTCGACTTCAAGCGCAAGATGCTCACGATCGCCGAGGAGGCGCTCGAAGGTATGCGCGACAAACCAGCTCGCCGGGAGGTGGTCGACACGGACAGGCGAGTGCTCCGAGCGGAGTGTGATCGCTTCGAGAAGCGCCTGGCCTTCTGGCGCAACCGCCTGGCTGCGGCACGGGACGGCAAAGGGCCCTAACCGGGCCGGCCTGGCGCAGCGGGTGCTTCGCTCAGCCGCCCAGGTACGCCTTGCGCACAGCCGGGTCCCGGCGCAGAGCTTCCCCAGTCCCGGTGAGTAAAATTCGGCCGGTCTCCACCACATAGGCCCGCCCGGCCACCTCGAGCGCGCGCAGCGCGTTCTGCTCCACGAGCAGGATGGTAGTCCCCGCGGCATGGATCTGCTGGATCACTCCGAACACCAGATCGACAGTCTGGGGGGCAAGGCCCAGGGACGGCTCGTCCAGAAGCAGCAGCCGCGGTTTGCCCAGCAAACCCCGGGCGATGGCCAGGATCTGCTGCTCGCCGCCCGACAGCTGGCCGGCCGCCAGATTGCGCCGCTTTTTGAGGATCTCGAAGCGTTCCATCAGCTCCTCGATCTCGCTCGCCACGGCCCGACCGTCGCGCCGGCTCCAGGCGCCGAGTGCCAGGTTCTCGCGCACCGTCTGCCGGGCCAGCACCTCGCGTCCCTCGGGGACCTGGATCAGCCCGTGGGAGACGATCCTGTGCGTCGGCGCCGTGCCGAGGTCCAAGCCGTCGAAGACGGCTGAGCCGCCGTGCGGCCTGAGCACCCCCGACAGCGCATTCAGGATCGTGGACTTCCCGGCGCCGTTGGCGCCGATCAACGCCACCACCTCGCCCTTGTCAACGCTGAAGGTGACGCCCTTGACAGCTTCGACGGCGCCATACCCCACCCGCAGCTCGCGCACCTCCAGCATGGCTGCCGGGGCGTCAGGCGGGCGCACCGACTCATTTGGATCGGCGACTCGAAGAGCGGCGCCGACGGGCGCTTCCAGCTCCGGCCCAGCCGCGCCGGGAGCGGCAGTCGCCCCCTCTTCCCCAGCCTGGGTGCCCAGATAGGCGGTGACGACCGCCGGGTCTGCCGAAACCTCGGCCGGCGTGCCCAGGGCGATCCTGCGCCCGAAGTTGAGCACCGCCAGCTGATGGCAGACTCCCATCACGAGGCGCATGTCGTGATCGATGAGCAGAATGGTGAGTCCGTCCGCGTTGAGGCCCTCGATGAGCTCACGGATCCTGTCCTTCTCGGCCGGGTTCATGCCGGCGGCGGGCTCATCCAGCAGCAGCAGGCGAGGCCCGAGCGCGAGCGCCCGGGCGATCTCCAACCGACGCTGGTCCCCGTAGGAGAGCGTCATCGCCCGCCGATTTTGGAACCGGTCAGGCTCCAGGCCGACGCGGCTCAGGAGCTGGCGCGCTTCAGCCACCCGCTGCAGCTGGCCCCGCCGGAAAACCGGCAGCAGGCCGATCTGCTGGAGCGTGTCATGATTGCGCCGCGAGTGCATTCCGACCAGGACGTTCGCAAGCGCTGTCAGATGCTTGTAGAGGCGGATCGTCTGGAAGGTTCTGGCCACGCCCAGGGTGGCGATCTGGTGCGGGGCGCGGCCACCGATCGGCCTGCCCTCCAGCTCGATGCGGCCCGACTGCAGGGGGACGTAGCCCGTGATGAGGTTGACCAGCGTGGTCTTGCCCGCGCCGTTGGGGCCGATCAGACCGAAGATGGTGCCGGCTTCGATCTCCAACGAGACCTGATCGACCGCCTGCACCCCACCGAAGTGGCGGGTGACGCCGCTAAGCGTCAGCAGGTGTGCGGGCACGCGTCAGCGTCCATTGGCGGGGCCACCAGCGCGGCCGGATCAGAGCCAGGCCTCCGCCGCCGAGCACCCCCTGGGGACGGAAGACGATGATCAGGATCAAGATCACGCCGTTGATCACGTCTCGGTAGTCAGCCGCTTGTCTGACCACCTCCGGCAGCGAGGTCAGAATCGTGGCGCCCAGGATCGGCCCCAGTACGTTGCTGATGCCGCCCACGACAGCGAAGGTGAGCACCTGGATGGCCCGGGTGGTGCCGTACTCCGTCGGATCGACGAAGAAGTTGATGTGCGACTCGAGGCCGCCGGCCAGGCCCGCGATGAGAGCGCCGACCACGAAGGCCGCCATCTTGTAGAGCGGCACGTTGATGCCCTGGCTGGAGGCCGCCAGCTCGTCCTCGCGGATGGCCGCCCAGGCCTGGCCGAGCTTGCTGCCCGCCAGCCGCCAGACCAGGTAGGCGACGAGGGCGAGCGCCACCAGGATCGGCACGACACCGCCGAGCGGATCGGCGTCGGGGTTCTTCAAGCCCTGGCCCTGGCCGGTGATGGGCAGGTTCAGGATGACGCCGAAGCGAAGCGCCTCGCCGAAGCCCAGCGTGGCGATGGCGAGGAACACTCCGCGGAGGCGAAGCACAGGGAGGCCGACGACCACCCCGAGCGCTCCCGCCAGCAGAGCGCCGAGGGCGATGTTGAAGGCCAGCGGCGTGCTGGCGTGCAGGCTCAGGATCACTGTGGTGTAGGCGCCCACCGCCATGAAGCCCACGTTGGCCAGCGTCAGCTGACCTGAGAAGAGGGTGACGAAGATCGAGATGGCGAGCAGCGAGTTGATACCTATCTGGGCGATGAGCAGCTCATGCGACTGGTAGAAGCCGACAGGATCGCTGAAGAGCTGGATGAAGAAGTCCAAGCCTTACAACCGTTCGCGGAGGCGAGCTCCGAAGAGACCCTGGGGCCTGACCACGAGCATCAGAAACAGCGCCAGGAAGGCCACTCCGGCCTCGACGTTGCTGCCGAATCGGATGAAGGCGATGGCTTCGATCAGGCCCAGAGCGTAGCCACCGAGCACGGCACCGGGGATGCTGCCCATGCCACCCAGAACAATCACCGCCAGGCCTTTCAGCTCCACCTGGTCGCGCCCTATGTAGGGCGAGACGTCGGAAAGGGCGACGCCGAACAGGATGCCGGCCAGCCCGCCCAGGGCCGAGGATAGCGCCAGCGTGAGAGCGAAGATGCGATCGACCTGGATCCCGAGCAGCCGGGCGGCGCGAGGGTTCTCCGCCACTGCCCTCAGGGCGCGACCCACCTGGGTGTAGCGCATCACGTAGCCGAGCGAGAGCATGAGCAGGATGGAGATGACAAGAATCGCCACCTTGCTTGACTCCAGGGTCAGGCCCGCCACGTGATAGGTGGCGTTGGGCACCCGGTCCGCTGGAAACCGCACCGAGTTGGCGCCGTCTCGCCAGAGCCAGGCAAAGGGAGAGCCCGGCTTGGACTGCTCCACGATGGAGACGAAGATCAGCGCCAAGCCGATGGTCGAGATCAGGGCTGAGATCTGGGGCGCCTGCCGCCGGCGCAGCGGCCGCAGGGCAGCGTACTCCACGACCAGGCCCAGCACCGCCGAAGCCAGGATGCCGCCGGCCGCCGCCACGAAGAAGGGTTGGGCGTGGATCACAACCAGCGAATAGGTGATGACAGCTCCCAGCATGAACACAGCACTGTGGGCCAGGTTCAGCACGTCGAGGATGCCGAAGACCAGCGTGTAACCCACGGCGAAGAGCGCGTAGATGGAGCCTATGAAGATTGCGTTGAGGAGCTGCTGCGCCAAGTCGCCTCCAGTATGAGAAGGAAGCCTCCGCCCGGCGGGCGGAGGCCTACTGCTGAGTCGCTCTTACTCGCCCAGATGCGCGAGCAAGCGGCAGTCCACTAGCCGGCGATCTTCTGCACCAGCTTGAAGCCGCCTGTTCCATCCATCTGGATGATCCAGATCGTCTGCTTCACGTCATGGTTCTTGGTGAACTGGAAGGGACCGAGCGGGGAGTCGATCTTGACGCTCTCCAGGGCGTTTCGCAGGTTGTCGCGATCCTGGCTGACGTTGCTGAAGCTGAGCTTGGCCCGCTTGGCGGCGTCGGCCATGATCAGAACGCCCGTGTAGCCCTGAGCGGCGAACTGGTCGGGAGCTTGTCCGAACTTCGTCTTGTAGGCCGTGACGAATTCCTTGTTCGACTTGAAGTCGTTGGCGGTGAACCAGGCGCTCGCGCTCTGAGCGCCCCTACCCGCGTCCCCTGCCTGCTTGGAGACGACTGCGGTGTTGAAGCCGTTGCCGCCCAGGAACTGGCCTGTGAAGCCCTGCTTGCGGGCCTCGATCATGATCTTGGCCGGGATGCCACCCAGCGAGGTGATGAAGATGACGTCTGGCTTGAGCTGGACGGCCTTGGTCACCGGCAGGCTCAGATCGGCGTCTGCCTTGGAGAATTCGATCGAGCCCAGCAGCTGGATGCCGTTGGCGGGAGCCGCCTTCTTCACTATCTCGCCACCGTCAGCGGAGAACTTGTCGTCCTTGGCGACCAGCAGCGCCCCGGTCTTCGGATGCGTCTTGTCGGCGAGAGCCTTGATGTTGGCGGGGATCGCCGCCTCCTCCCCCAGTGAGTCACGGAAGACGTACTTGCAGGGATCGGTCTTGGGATAGTTGCAGTCGGGCACTATGTGGATGCCTGTGGTGGAGACTGCCACGATCGGCGTCCTCAGGTTCTCGGCCAGGGGATGCACAGCCACAGCTGAGTTGGAAAGCGTGGGCCCGAGCAGACCGACAACCTGACCCTGCTGGATGAGCTTCTGCGCTGCCTGGGCCGCCTGGGCCTTGTCCGAGGCGTCGTCCTGGGTGTCGAGGGTGATCGTCGCGCCGTTGACACCGCCTGACTTATTGATCTGCTCCACCGCCAGATCCGCGCCGTTCTTGGAGCTCGGGCCGTATACAGCTCCCGCCCCGGTCAGGGAGAGGATGGCGCCGAGCTTCAGCTCCTTGCCCTTGTAGCTGCTGCCGCTGTCGGCCTGGCCACCGCCGCTGCTGCCGCTGCTGCCGCCGCAGGCGGCCAGCAGGAAGATCGCCCCCACCACCAACGCTCGAATGCCTGAGCGCATCGCTATCTCGTTCTCCTAATGACTGAGTTTGCCGGCTCTCGCCGAAGTCAGCCACATGGTACCGCCAGGCGCCAAATGTGCAAGTTCGCACGACAGTCGGCCCGCCGGCAGTCGATTCTCGATGAGGAATCGGAATTTGGTGGGGCCGAGCCGCTCAGTGAGTGAAGGTGCGCTTAGTGCCGAGCGAGTTTGGTTGAGTGCACCAGCAGTCGGTCAGGCCGGTAGGTGTTGGGCTTGGGCTTGGCCGCGTCTTCAGCCTCGAAGGCGTAATCTTGTAATTGTATGAAATTGGGCCTTCAGATACCGGACTTCACGTGGCCTGACGGAACCGCCCGACTCGGCTCCACTCCACGACCGCGGACAGCGCAGGCTTCGATTCGATCGGGGTGATGGACCACTTCTTCCAGATCGGCCACATCGGGCCGCCAGAGCACGAGATGCTGGAGGCGTACACGACACTCGGTTTCCTCGCCGCCCACACCAGCCGGGCAAGGCTCATGACTGTCGTGACCGGGGTCCACTATCGCCATCCCGGCCTGCTGGCCAAGACCGTGACCACCCTTGACGTGCTCTCGGGCGGTCGAGCCTGGCTCGGCATCGGGGCGGGTTGGAACGAGGAAGAAAGCCGCGGGCTCGGCGTGCCCTTCCCGCCTCTCGGCCGGCGATTTGAGCAGCTGAAGGAGACGCTCGAGATCTGCCTCCAGATGTGGCGGGGCGATGAGAGTCCGTACCAGGGACAGCAGTACAAGCTGGACCGGCCTCTCAACTCGCCCCAGAGCATCAGCCGGCCGCATCCCGGAATCATGATCGGAGGCAGCGGCGAGAAGAAGACGCTTCCCCTTGTCGCCCGCTTCGCCGACGCCTGCAACTTGTTCCCCACGCCCGATCTGCCCCACAAGCTGGAAGTGCTGCGCGGTCACTGCGAGGCGGTGGGCCGCAACTATGACGAGATCGAGAAGACCGCGATCTTCCAGTTCGATGTGGGAGAACGGGGGGAGAAGGTCGATGAACTCATCGGCCGGCTGCACTGGCTAGCCGGGATGGGCATTGAAACCGTGATCGGGTCGGTGAAGGACGTGTGGCGCATCGAACCGCTGGAGATCGTCGGCGAGCGGGTGATCCCCGCTGTTGCCGAGTTGGGGGCGAGAGCCACAACCGGTCGATAACGGGCCCGCCAAGGCGTCCCCAGGTGTCCAGCCCTTCTGCCTCGTGGCAGGGGAGGCGCTCCGCGAACTGAGGGCTACGCCTTTCAGCGGTGGTCGGCACACCGATTGCGTCCTCAGCGACCGACCACGGCGGGCCAGCAGAGAAGCGCCCCAAGTCCGCGCAGGACGAGCGTTCCGCGCGGCATACGGACGCTTCGTTGTCTTCCTGGGCTCTTGCCGTCCCCGCCGAGGTAAACCCTGCTAACGTACGAAGCATTATGCAAACCAGACTCAATCCTTATCTGAGCTTCAAGAACAACGCGCGCGACGCCATGGAATTTTACAAATCGGTCTTTGGCGGCAAGCTAACCGTGAGTACGTTCAAGGATTTCAATGCGTCCCAGGACCCGAGCGAAGACAACCAGGTCATGCATTCCATGCTGGAAGCCGAAAATGGCATCACATTTATGGCGGCCGATACGCCAACCCGCCTGGAGTACAAACCCGGCACCAACTTCAGCATGTCGATCAGCGGCGATAATGAGGCAGAACTTCGCGGTTACTTCGACCGACTGGCCGCAGGCGGCAGCGTCTCAATGCCGCTCGAAAAGGCCCCATGGGGGGATATGTTCGGTATGTTCACCGACAAATTCGGCGTCTCTTGGTTGGTGAACGTCTCAGGCCAAACCACCTCGCCCACGCCGTGACCTTGGAGGATTGAGATTTCGGTGTTGAAGGTTATCCTGTTAGTACATAGCCTCTGATGGGCTGGGCGCCGGTGGCGACTCTCGGAGCCGGTGAAGTCGCCCGCCTGCCGATAGCCCCGAGAGCGGCATGACTCGGAAGACGAGCAGTCTTCTGGCGTCGCAGTATGGCGCGTTGGATGCGAAGGGCCGGGTGATCGCGCAGGGCCGCCCTTCGCTCTGAGATTGCCCGGCTCACCGACCGTACGGTGAGTTGGTGCTACGGAGGCCTCGATCGAGGAGATTGGAGGTGAAACTTTCCGGGTCGGTACAGGCATCTCTTCGGGACAAGGGCTCAGCCGTCGTGAAATGAGAGCCGCTGAACCAAGAGTCAGCGTTTGCGGCTGGGCTGCCGAGTTGACGACTAGTAGGAGGAGATAACCATGCTGGGATTGCCGATGATCCGGGATCGCTTTCGAGATGCGGTGATACTGCCCTGGCACGCTCAGCCGACCCCCCCACCCAGCCCCCCAGCGAGCCCCTGGCCGCTGGTGGGCATGTTCGGCATGGGGCTCGGACTCGGGATTGCTCTGGGCAGTGTCCTGTTGTCCTTCGATCCCGCGCGCCAGCAGCTGCAGCGGCTGAGTGAGCGGCTCACCACCACCGCCGGCGGCTTGGTGACGCCCATTCGGGAAAGGACGGGCCTGAGTCGGTCAGTACAGCCAGAAGCAGGACCCGCTTTGGACCAGTCGTTGTGAAGGCGGCTGGCGGCGCCGCGGGCCTGTTGCTGCTCTTGAACGGGCCTCTTCAGGTTCTGCCACTGCCGGGGCGCTGACGGCGGTGGCTGCCGCGGCAGGCGTCTGGCCTGAAGGCAGCTGATTGGTGCTCAGCAGAAACCGCGGCAGCCGGAACGTTGAAACCGATCAGCCGCTTCTCGCATCTATCTACGCGTTGAGGCTCGTCACTTGAAGGAGTCGCTCGAACTCTAGTGGAGGAGACGGAGATGTCCAGACGCTATGCAGGCGAGGATCGGCCGGTCGCACCGGAGGGTGCGCCAGGTGCAGAGTCAGTTGAGCTCAAACGGAGGGAGCGTGGGAACAGGCTCCGCGACCGTTATGGAGGTTTCGACTGGGTCGCAACCTTCCTCGGGTTCGCAGTGGCGATCTTCTTCCTGACAGTTCTGCTCGGCATCGTCGCGGCCATAGTCGGCTCGGTCGGCTACCAGCTCGGAGCGCAGGTGCCAAAGGTAGGCGGTTCGGTCTCCAGCGCGACCCAACAACTTGGAATCGGGGCGCTGGTCGGTTCCATCCTCACGCTGGTCTTGGCCTACTTCATCGGCGGCTACACCGCGGGTCGCCTGGCCCGATACGACGGTATGAAGAACGGGCTGGGTGTAGTGGTCTGGACGGTCCTGATCGTCATCATTTTCGGAATCCTCGGCGCCGTCCTCGGAAGCCAGTTCAACGTGGCAAGTCAACTTCATCTCAACGTCAATCTGAGTGCGCTGACGACGGCGGGTGTGCTTTCGCTGGTGGCGACCTTACTGGTGATGCTGATCGCGTCCGGGCTTGGCGGCAGGCTGGGCGGCCACTACCACAAGAGGATCGACCGAGATGCTCGCTTCGGCGCTTGATGGTTGCCGGCGAGCGAAAGGAAACCACGCTCCCGAGGCAGCGAGGTCGGGCCCGACGGGCAGCGCACGAGTGTCTCCCGGCTTCTTGAAGTCAGTGAGGAGGAAACAACCTTGACCGAGGAATCTACAGGCGGAGCCCCGCAGAAGGCAGTCCAAGAGAAAGCGCAGCAAGCAAAGGAGCAGGCCCTGCAGGTGACGAGCTCGGCCAAGGAACAGCTTCAGCTGGCCACCGGCTCGGCGCAAGAGAAGATGCGCGAGCAGGTCAACATTCGCTCCACGCAGGCCGGCAACCAGGTCGACTCGATCGGCCAGGCGATGCGGAAAGCGAGCGACCACTTGAGCGGCCAGGGCAACCAGTTGCCGGCCAAGGCGGCTGAGCAGCTGGCTCAGCGGGTAGAGCAGCTTGGCGGCTATCTGCGCCAGTCGGACGCTGACCGGATTCTCGGCGACCTCGAGAACTACGCCCGCCAGCAGCCCCTGATATTGGCGACCGCTGGTTTGGTGGTGGGCGTTGCGGCAGCCCGTTTTCTGAAGACTTCCAGCCAGCGGCGCTACCAGCAAGGCAAGCCCTCACCCGAACCTGGCGGTTCCGACGATCTGGCCGCCGGGGCCGCGCTCAACGAGCCAGCGGCCGGCTTTGCGGCCATTCCCCCGACTCGAACCTGAGCGATGGCGCAAATCCCCAGGGACCCTGATCTTCGCCAGGCACCGCTTGGCGACCTGGTGAAGCAGCTCGCCGAAGAGACCAGCACACTGGTCCGGCAGGAGCTCGAGCTGGCCAAGGCGGAGATGACCCAGAAAGGCAAGAAGGCGGGGCTCGGTCTCGGCCAGTTGGGAGGCGCCGGCATCGGCGCGCTTTACGCCCTGGGCGCGCTCACCGCCTGCTTCATTGCCGCTCTAGCGCTGGCGATGCCGGTATGGCTCGCAGCCCTCATCCTGGCCGTCGTCTACGGGATGATCGCTGGCGTGCTGGCCCTGATGGGTCGTCGGCAGCTGAAGGAAAGCATGCCGCCGACCTTGGAAAGGACTCAACAGACCATCAAGGAGGACATCGAATGGGCAAAGACCCAGAAGCAATAGAGCGTGAGATCGAGGAGACGCGTGCTCGCATGGGCGAGCGGGTGGACGCTCTCACTTACAAGGCCGACGTCAAGTCGAGGCTCGGCGACACGATTGCGGAGAAGAAGGACAAAGTGAAGGGCAAGGTCAAGAATCTGGTTTCGAGGGGCAGTGAGCAGGTGCCAAGCGGGGAGGACGTTAAGCAGCAGGCACAGCAGGCGACGGGCAAAGTGAAAGGCCTGGTCTCACGCGGCACCGAGCAGGTGCCAGGCCCGGAGGACCTGAAGCGGCATGCCCAGCGGGCGAAGGGGATGGCCCAGGAGAACCCATTGGGCCTGGCCCTCGGCGCCAGTGCCGCCGGGTTTCTGGTCGGGCTGCTGCTCCCGTCCACCAGAATGGAGGACGAAAAGCTCGGTCAGGCCGCCGACACCGTCAAGGCCAAAGCCAAAGAGACTGCCCAGGAAGCTCTGAGCCGCGGCCAGCAGGTGGCCCAAGAGGTGGCCCAAAGCGCCAAGCAGACTGCTCAGGAGAGCGGCGGCCAGCATGTCAGCGAACTCACCGATACCGCGAAGAGCAAGGCGAGCGAAGCGGCCGAGAGTACCAAGTCCAGCCTTCAGCAGTAGGGTCGGAAGCGTCGCGCGCCGAAAGCGAAGCGCAAGGCCGACCGACCCGACCGATGTGCGGCCGGCCTTGCACTCAAACTGTTGTCTTGACCCCGTTTCTCCAGGTCAACAAGTACACCTTGCTAAGATGAACGGCTCACAAGATCAGGCGACACCTGGGAGGTAGCGCCAGGACGTAGGACGACCCCATCCTATGGGTGCTCAAACCACTCAGGAGGGGTCGCCATGACTAAGGATGACCGGTTCTACCTGAA
>NZ_JBPCPN010000049.1:0-46023 GCF_050999135.1 Candidatus Dormiibacter sp.
GAGGACACCTACAACCGGGTCCGCCCTCACCAGGCTCTCGGCTACCTGACCCCCGAGCAGTTCCTCCAAGACTGGCTCGCCCGCAACTCAACGGAGACGGTGTAACGGAGGTGACGGACGAGTACAGCCGCTTGACAAAAGGCTTGCAAAGGAGCACACTCCAACTACGCTGAACATCAGTTTCACGGAGGTGCCTATGGTTGAACCACCGGAGAACTTTCGCGTCGACCCAGTCGGGAGACCTGAATAGTTTCAACTGGTTTCGAGGTCGATTGAACCCGAACAGCTTGGGCAGCTTTAGCCCGGAAAACTGCTACAGGACTTCTGGCGGTCGGCGCTGATAGATTATCTTGGGGGCCGGAAATGACCGGCCCCTTTCTTATGCTGGCCGGTTAATCACCATGTCTGCCGGAAATTCAGTGCTGGCTTTGTTGGGCCTCGCCCAATCCGAAGAAGACGGCAGCTAACGGTGGCAGGGTCAGCTGCAGAGAGTGTGCGCGGTCGTGCCAGGAAATCGGTGCTGTCGAAACCCCGCCCTGGTTGCCCCAGCCGGAGCCGCAGTATTCGGCGGCATCGCTGTTGAGGAGCTCGCGCCAGTAGCCTTCGTCCGGCACGCCAAGCCGGTAGCCAGGTCGTGGCACTTGCGTGAAGTTGAACGCCGCCAGCACACTTCGCTCGCCATCCGTTCGCAGCAACGAGATGACTGACTGCTCGGAGTCGTTGGCATCCACCCACTCGAAGCCGCCGGCCTCGAAGTCGAGACGATGAAGCGCAGGCTCGCGGCGGTAGAGCTCGTTCAGGTCCCGGAGCCAGCGCTGGATTCCGGCGTGCCTGTCATCACCGGTCAAGTGCCAATCCAGCGATGAGTCGTGGTTCCACTCGGCGCGCTGGCCGAACTCGCCGCCCATGAAGAGCAGCTTCTTGCCCGGGGAGGCCCACATCCAGCCCAGCAGCAGCCTGAGATTGGCAAACTTCTGCCAGTCGTCGCCGGGCATTTTCGCCAGCAGCGAGCCCTTGCCGTAAACCACCTCGTCGTGCGAGAGAGGCAGCACGAAGTTCTCGCTGAAGGCGTACAGGCGGCGGAAGGTCAGCTTGCTGTGGTGGAACTTGCGATGGATGCCCTCCAGCTCCAGGTATTCCAGCGTGTCGTGCATCCAGCCCAGATCCCACTTCATGCCGAAGCCCAGGCCGCCCAGGTAGGTCGGCCGGGAGACGCCCGGCCAGGAAGTGGACTCCTCAGCAATCGTCTCAGCGTCCGGGAGGGCTGCGTAGATGGCGCTGTTCATGCTGCGCAGGAGCTCGACGGCGCCCAGATTCTCCCGGCCGCCGCGTTCGTTGGGCAGCCATTCGCCTCGCTTGCGGGCGTAGTCGAGGTAGAGCATCGAGGCCACACCGTCCACCCTGAGCCCGTCGGCGTGGTACTCCTCCAGCCACCAGAGAGCGCTGGAGATGAGGAAGCTCCGCACCTCGTGCCGGGAATAGTTGAAGATGTTGCTGTTCCACTCCGGATGGAACCCCTGGCGAGGGTCCGAGTGCTCGTAAAGGTGAGTCCCATCGAAGTAACCGAGGCCATGCGCATCGGTGGGGAAATGTGACGGCACCCAGTCCAGGATCACGCCGATGCCGCGCTGGTGAAGGTGATCGACCAGGTATTTGAAGTCCTGCGGCGTGCCGTAGCGGCTGGAGGGGGCGAAGAAACCTGTCACCTGGTAGCCCCAGGAACCAAAGAAGGGGTGCTCCATGACAGGTAGGAATTCGACGTGAGTGAAGCCGAGCCACTCGACATAGTCGGCCAGCTGAGGCGCCAGCTCGCGATAGCTGAGCGAGCGGTTCCCTTCGTCCGGCACCCGCCGCCAGGAGCCCAGGTGTACCTCGTAGATCGACCACGCCTCCCGGGCTGCCGAGCTCTGGCCCCGCAACTTGCGCCACTCTGCATCACCCCACTCATAGGCCAGGTCCCACACCACCGAGCCCTGGCGGGGCGCGACTTCAGCGAAGCGGGCGAGCGGGTCGGCCTTGTCCACGCGGTGAAAACCGTGCGGGCCCACGATGTGGAACTTGTAGACAGCACCCGGGCCTAGGCCCGGCAGGAAGGCCTCCCAGATGCCGGAATCACCGCGGCGCTGGAGCGGCTGAGCGCCCTTGTCCCAGCCGTTGTGGTCGCCGATTACTGACACATATTCCGCGTTGGGCGCCCACACTGCCATCTGGGTTCCTCCCTCGAGCGGATGGGCTCCCAGCTTGGCGGCCAGGTGAAAGTGACTGCCCTCGTTGAAGAGATAGAGGTCAGTGTCGGTAATGAGAGATCTCATGACCTCTCAACCAGAGCTGCCAGGCCGCGCAGCGAGATCGACACCCATTGCGGCCGGTTGTCAAGTTCATAGCGCAGCTCGTAGAGGGCCTTCTCGATCAGCATGACTTCCAGGAGCAGCTCCCTTTCGGCAGCAGTACGAGGCACGAAGGGCGCGTCGCCGGCGGCCGTCCAGTAGCCGCGCAGGAACGCGTGGCTGGCCGCGGCTGCCCACTCCTGGCCGAAGTCGACCTCCGACGCGGCGGCGGCATAGGCGAAGGAGCGGAGCATTCCCGCCACGTCCTTCAGCGCCCAGCGCTTGAGCCGCCGCTCGGGCAGGGGTCGAGCCGGCTCACCTTCGAAATCCACTATGACGAAGTCCCCGCCGGTGAAGAGAGCCTGCCCCAGGTGATAGTCGCCGTGGCAGCGGATGCGGGCCGCCTCGACGCGCTCCTGGAGCAGAGCACGCAGCCGTCGCTGGATCTGGTCCTCGCCACTCGTCACGCGCCGAGCCAACTCCTGGGACTCGCCCTCCATCTGAGGTAACTGTCTGCGCAGCGCCTGCAGCACCTGGGCGGCCAGGGTTCGAACCGACTGGTAGCTCGAGCGTATCGACAGCATCGTGCTGGGCTCAGGCGCGAAGGCCGGGTCATCCGGATCTGAGGCCAGCACGAGGTGCATCTCGGCTGTCCGCCGGCCGAGCAGTTCAGCGTACGGCTGGTAGCGCTCGATAGCGCCAGACTCGCCGCTTCCCAGCTCGTCCAGAACCTGACTCCAGGCGTCGCCCCGGTTGGGGACGTAGGCCTGCAGCATGGCCAGAGTGGCGGTCTGGTCTCTGCCAGAGCGGTAGAGCAGCGCTCCATACACCTGGGCCACGTTGCGAAACCCCGCCTCGGTCAGAAAGCGCGACATCTCCAGGTCAGGGTTGATGCCCGGCTCCAACTTCCGATAGAGCTTCAGGATCAGGCGCTCGCCGAAGATGACTGAGTTGTTGCTCTGCTCCGCCAGAGAGAGCCGCGGCAGCAGTTCGCCGTCGGCGGCGTTCATGTGGGGCATGTGCGCGGTCGGCAGCGCCACGACGTCGCCGTGGCGGCCGCGAAAGCGCCGACGCCGGCCGATCGCATCGAGCAAAGCCCCATTGAAGTCGCGCTCCAGGAGCGCGTCAAACGCCTGGCCGTCCGGCCCTGGCACCAGCGGCAGCGCATAGATGTCGGCGTCGTGGTCGGCAAAGCGCACTTCGAGGAGCTTCAGCTGGGCGTTGGCGAGCGGCACTGTGTCGACCACCTGCACCTCCTTCACACGCCGGCTCTTGGCCCCGAACCAACGCTGCCGGCGCAGGTACTTGGGCAGCGCCCCCACGAGCTCCGAGTCCACCAGGGAGAGCGCCGGCAGCGGGCCTTCCTCGTTCAGCTCCACGCGGGCCGGCTCCAGCGAGAACCAGTAGAACGAGTGCGGACCGAGCGTCAGCGGATAGGGGCCATCGCCGACCTGGGGGAACTCGGTGCGGCCGAAAATCTCGACCGGGTTAAGGCCGCGAAAGGCTGAGAGATCCAGGTTGGCGAACTGGGCGAAGCGGGATAGATTGGCGACAACCAGGATCCGTGCTTCGCCGAGCTGGCGGATGAACGCAAGGACCCTGCGGTTTTCCGGATAGACGAACTCGAACGAGCCGCGGCCGAAGGCAGGGTGCCGCCTGCGCAGCGCTATCAACCGCCGCATCCAGTTCAACTGTGACTGGGGATTCGACTCCTGGGCTTCGACGTTAATCGCCTCGTAGTGATACTCGGGGTCTGTGATGACAGGTAGATACAGCCTCTGACGGTTGGCGGAGGAGAAGCCGGCGTTGCGGTCGGCAGTCCACTGCATTGGCGTGCGCACGCCGTGCCGGTCGCCCAGGTGGATGTTGTCGCCCATGCCTATCTCATCGCCGTAGTAGACGACAGGAGTGCCGGGCAGGGAGAACAGAAGGCCGTTCATGAGCTCGATCCGACGGCGATTGTTGTGCAGCAGCGGGCTGAGCCGCCGCCGGATGCCGAGGTTGATCCGCGCGTCGGGATCCTGCGTGTAGGCCCTGTACATGTAGTCGCGTTCCTCGTCGGTGACCATCTCGAGTGTCAGCTCGTCGTGGTTGCGGAGGAAGATCGCCCACTGCGCGTTCTTCGGCAGGATCGGCGTCTGGGCCATGATGTCGACGATCGGGTAGCGGTCCTCCATCCGCAGTGCCATGAACAGGCGCGGCATGACAGGAAAGTGAAAGGCCATGTGGCACTCGTCGCCTTCCCCTTCGCCGAGATAGGTGACCGCGTCCTCCGGCCACTGGTTGGCTTCCGCCAACAGCATCCGGTGAGGGAAGCGGGCGTCGATGTGGGCGCGCAAGTCCTTCAGGAAGCGGTGACCTTCGGGCAGGTTTTCGCAGTTGGTTCCGTCCCGCTCATACAGGTAGGGGATGGCGTCCAGGCGGAGGCCGTCGATGCCCATCGCCAGCCAGTAGTCGACCACCTTCTTGATCTCCGCCTGGACCCGCGGGCTGTCGTAGTTGAGGTCCGGCTGATGCGAGTAGAACCGGTGCCAGTAGTAGGCCTGCGCGACCGGGTCCCAGGTCCAGTTCGAACTTTCGAAGTCCTTGAAGATGATGCGGGCGTCGAGGTAGCGTTGATCGGTGTCGCTCCACACGTAGTAGTCGCGATACACGCTCCCAGGCCGGGCGCGACGCGCTCGCTGGAACCAGGGATGTTGGTCGGAGGTGTGGTTGCAGACCAGCTCCGTGATGACACGCAGCCCGCGCTTGTGTGCTTCTCGGACCAACTTGCGGACGTCCGCGACGCGACCGTAGCCGGGATTGACCTGGCAGTAGTCAGCGATATCGTAGCCGTCGTCCCGAAGCGGTGAGGGATAGAAGGGCAGGATCCAGAGCGCTGTCGCGCCCAGGCCGGCGATGTGGTCCAGCTTCTGGATCAGGCCGGTGAAGTCACCCACGCCGTCCCCGTCGGAGTCGCGGAACGAACGCACGTGCAATTCATAGATGACTGCGTCCTTGTACCAGTCGGGTGTGTCGTCCAGCGGCATTGGAACTAGTTCAGGTTCCCTGATACATAGGGCAAGCTAGATCTCCGGCCGAAGGCGGGCGTCGACGCTCAGGATGTGAGCGGGGGACTCGGCCGGATCCAACTCGACGTAGTTCCAACGAACACTGTTCCAGACGTAGAGGTCGCCGTTCAACACATCATGAACAAGTACCTCAGGCCGACCGGGGGGTGTGAGTGCCGGCAGCTCGATCCAGCCCGACTGGCGCCAGCGCGGATCCAGATTCACAACGATGACCATCGCGTCGGAGCCGTCGCCAGCGGTCTTGGCGTAGGCCAGCAGGCGCTCGTTGTCGGTAGCCAGAAATCGGAGGGTCCGGTCCTGCTGCAGCGCAGGGTGCTCGTGCCGGATCCGGTTCACCCGCGCGATCAAGTGTCGCAGGCTGCGCGGAGCTTGGCGATCCCAGTGCCTCACCTGGTACTTCTCGGAGTCCAGATAGTCCTCCCGACCGACGCCGAGCGGCCGATTGTCAGCCAGCTCGAAGGCGGGACCGAAGATGCCGTAACTGGCTGTGAGCGTGGCCGCCAGCACCAAGCGCAGCGCGTTGGCGTTGCGTCCCCCCACCTGCAGGGCCTCGGTCAGGATGTCAGGGGTGTTGGGCCAGAAGTTGGGCCGGAAGAATTGGGAGACCTCCGTCCGCGTGAGTTCGGTCATGTACTCTCGCAGCTCGCTGGCAGTATCGCGCCAGGCGAAGTACGTGTAAGACTGGTTGAAGCCCAGCTTGGCCAGGCGATACATCACCTTCGGCCGCGTGAACGCCTCGGCCAGGAAGATCAGCTCCGGGTGCTGGGCCTTGAGGCAGCCGATCGTCCACTCCCAGAACTGGAAGGGCTTGGTGTGCGGGTTGTCCACCCGAAAGACGCTCACCCCCTGCTCGATCCAGAACTCGAAGATGCTGCAGA
Organism: Candidatus Dormiibacter sp.; assembly: GCF_050999135.1. Classification (NCBI taxonomy): domain Bacteria; kingdom Bacillati; phylum Candidatus Dormiibacterota; class Candidatus Dormibacteria; order Candidatus Dormibacterales; family Candidatus Dormibacteraceae; genus Candidatus Dormiibacter; species Candidatus Dormiibacter sp. The sequence continues at coordinate 6,277 of NZ_JBPCPN010000049.1, forward strand.
GCTCCCGCCAGAGCTCCCGCCAATCGGCGCAGCTGAAATCGAACGGGTAGATGTCCTGATACCTCTTGGGCGGGTTCTCCGCGTATTGGATGGTGCCGTCCGGGCGGTGCCGGAACCACTCGGGACGGTCCTTCACGTAGGGATGATCAGGCGAGGCCTGGAAGGCGACGTCCAGCGCCACCTTCAAGCCGTGTCGCTCCGCTTCAGCGACGAGGTGTTGGAAGTCCGCCAGTGTGCCCAGCTTGGGGTGGACCGCCTTGTGGCCGCCCTCCGGGCCCCCGATGGCCCACGGACTACCGACGTCCAGGTCCACGGCCGCAACATTGTTGTTCGGTCCCTTGCGGTACTGGCTCCCGATGGGATGGATGGGCGGCAGATAGAGGATGTCGAAGCCCATCCCGGCGACATAAGGCAGCTGGCGCTCCACGTCACGCAGCGTGCCATGGTCTCCGGGCTCGGCCGCGGCCGAGCGAGGGAACATCTCGTACCAGGCTGAGAAGCGAGCCAGCTCCGGGTCGACGCTGATTACCAGCTCCCGTTCGTAAGCGGTGGCGAAACGCTGGTCTGGAGGCTGCTGCATGAGCTCGGCCAGGCGCGGTTCCAGAGCGTGCTCGACGCCGTCGCCTGTCGCCAGCTGACGGGCGGACTGCTTCAACTGTGCGGCTTTGTCGCCCCGGGCCCGATCCCCAGCCTCACCGACCAGCTCGGCGCCGATCCGAAGGTCGACGCTCAAGTCCTGGCCTGCTTCCAAGCGACTGCGTAGGTCGCGCAGCCAGGTCTGGAAATAGTCCACCCAGGCCTGCACCGTGTAGTGGTGACTGCCCAGCTGGTCGACCTGAAACTCGGCCCACCAGCGGTCGTTGCCCAGCGGCCGCATCGGCACCTGGCGCCAGTCCTTGTCGCCAGCCGGCCTGTGCAACACGCGCGCCGCAACCACATCATGACCGTCGGCGAACACATCAGCCTCCACCCTTACCGACTCACCCAGCGCCCGCTTGATGGGAAATCGACCGGCATCGATCTCCGGGGTCACCCTCTCGATCACGGCCCGGCCCAGTCTCTCAACCATCGCCCGGGACGATGTTGCACCGGCGTTCGGCTGCGGCGGCTGCAGGTCGGCTTTCCGCCGGCGCTGTAGCCGCTTCACGTATCAGTCCCTTCCACCGCGCAGCAGGTCCCGGGCCAACTGGTGGAGCTCTGGGCTGGCCGAAGCGAGGATGGTCGAGCGGCCGGTCAGATCGGCTGGGAGCCGCGCCAATGGCTCACCGTCCAGATCGGTCACCAGGCCGCCCACCTCGGCCATCATCAGTGCACTGGCGGCGAGATCCAGGCAGCGGGCAGTGATCGGCGAGCAGTGCACGTCGATGCCGCCGGCCGCTGTATGAGCGAGCGACAGCGCCATCGAGCCCAGGAGTCGCACCTTCCCCGCCCGCTCGATCAGCGCCTGTGCTGCGAGCAAATTGCGGGGACCGCTCTCCAGGCCCAGCACCTCGATCCGGTCCCGGTTTCCGGCAGGAAAGGGCCGCAGGCGCTGACCGTTCCGATGTACGCCACCACCGCGGATGGTGTGCCAGCGCTCACCGCTGAGCAGGTTTTGGACGTAGCCCACCTGCGCCTCGCCCAGGGTGGGACCGGCGACCAGGCAGAGCATGGTGCCCACCACCGGCAGGCCGCGCTGGGCATTCAGGCTGCCGTCCACCGGGTCCAGAAGCACGCGGGGAAAGGGTGCCCCGAACTCGATCAGCCCGGCTTCCTCGGAGAGGACCGAAAAGCGCTCCCCGGCGCGGCAGAGCTTTTGCAGCTCAGCCAGCACCACCTGCTCCGCCCGCCTGTCCAGTTCCAGCGTGCGGTCTCCACCCTCCCCCCTGCCGTGCTCTTCACGACCCGCGGCCGTGCCCAGTAGAGGCACCACTGCCTCGGCGATCAGCGTGCCCAGGCCGGAGAAAATCTCCAACCAGCCCTGCTCGTCCAGCAGCTCAGCGGTTCCGGCGCCAGACCAGGAGTAGGCCAAGCGCGATCAGCAGAGCAGGACCGATCAGACGGGCGTCCAGCAGGTGCAGCGTGAAGGGCAGGCAAAAGATGCCAAACAGAAGCAGGGCCAGGCTGAAGAGCTCGCGAGAGCGGTCCAACAGGCGCTGGCTATGGCCGCCGGTCCGCCAGTCCAGCTCATGAACCCAACCTGGGCGGCGGATCAGTCCGAATCCACCGACCAGCACAAAGATCGCCGGCCAGAAGCGGAGCACCCAGACGCCCCGACCGGAGAGTGCGAGCGCCGCCACCAGCAGGCCGGCGAGAACCAGGAGCAGGCCGAGACCGGAGATCCCGCGCCGCCCCGAGCCATAAACATGCGACTGCGGACGGTTGCGAAGCCTGCCGAGCGTTGCCATCGCAGCCAGTCTAGTCAGCCTGTAACGGTCGGATGTTTCGCGGGCCGGAGGCTCCCTGGACCGAACATTTGGCAGGTACAGGCAACTGGTTGGCCTGCCGTTGTTAGCTGAGCTCCGCCAGAAAAGCCGCGGCGGCGCTCAGGGCTTGCTCCAGCATTGGGCGGAGATCGTGCCCGGCGCCGGCCAGCTGGACCAGCCGGCCGGCCCTGAGACGGGGCATAACGCGGACCAATTCCGGCCCAGGCGCCCAATCGTCGTCGCGGCCGTTGACGATGAGGGCGGGACAGCCGATCCTGGGCCAGTGGGCCGTCCGGCGCTCCGCCTGACCGCGGAGTGGGAAGCTGAACGCGATCACTCCTGCAAAGGCCTGCTCGGCGGCCGCGAGGGTTGCGACCCGACCTCCGAAGGAGACCCCCGCCGCGACCACCCGGGGACCCGCGAGGGACAGAAAGGCAGGCACAGCGCGCTCCGCCGGTCCAATCGGAAGCTCGAGCGCATCGGCGGCGAATCCAAGGCGGCGCAGGCCTGCCACGTACGGCTCAACCTGCGCTGCTCCGCCGCGCCAGCCCGGTGCCACATAAACCTTCAGCGGCGCAGCCTGAGCCCTCTCAGGAAGAGGTCCAACTCCTCCCTCTCGATCGCCCGCAGCAGCACCAGCCCGAGGCCGTAGACGAGAGCCCCCGAGGGCGCGCTCAAGAAGATCGAGCGCCCGGCCAGCGGAACCAAGACAACGCCCATGATGAGCCCTGCCAGGAGAATGCGCCAGGAGAGCCTGACGAGCGGCAGCTTGAACCGCCGACCGACGAAGTACCAGCCGGCAACCGAGAAGGCGGCTTCGGTCACCACTGTTGTGGCGCTGGCCGCGAGATAGCCGTAGAGGGGAATCAGGATGAGGTTCAACCCGACGTTCACCACCACCGCCAGGCCTGTAGCCCAGGCGAACAGATCCTGCCTGTCAATGGCGTAGAGCATCGCTGTGAAGCAGGAGTTGGCGAAGAGGAAGACTATGGCCAGGGACAGTATCCGAAGCGAGGGCTCCGACTCGGGAAAGAGCCGGAAGAGACGGCCGATGGGATGCGCCAGGAGCAGTGTGCCCACTGACAGCGGCCAACCCAGGAGAATCAGGATTTTGAAGAATCGCCCATAGGCCACGGCCAGCCGCGGGCCCGGCTCCTGGTGGTAGACGCCCAGCAGCGGGTAGACGACCGCCTGGACTGCCAGCGGCACGAATTGGAGTGCCTCGAACGGCTTGTAGGCCAGCTGGTACCAGCCCACCTCCTGGTAGGCGCGGAAGTGCTGCAGGATCGGCACGTCGGCTCGGAAGTAAAGGTTGGTCAGAAACGAGCCCAGAGCGAAGGGAAAAGCCAGCTTCAGCCACGTGCGGAGAAGTTGCCCATCCACTCCGGTCGAGCCCTGGGCGAGCCCGGCCACGCGGATGACCAGCAGGCTGTACACACAGGTGAAGCCATAGCTGGCCGCGTAGACCCAGACGAAGTAAGCAATGCCCTGGCCGAAGCGAGCGCCGAGAAAGATGCCGCCTGCCTGGATCACGGTTTCGGCCAGGATGGCGATGGCTTCGAACTCCAACCGGCCTTGGGCGTAGAAGGTGTTGCGGATCAGGGTGGCGTAGGTGGTCAGCGCCAGGAGCAGCGCTCCAGGCAGGAACAGGCCACCCAGCCTCGCGGAGAGGAGTGCCCCCCCGAGCAGAGCGGCGGCAGCTGCTGCCAAGGGCAGCTTGCCCAGCAGCAGAGTGGCCAGGTATATCGGCAGGCGCGCAGGCGCGCGCGCAGCCTCCCGCGTGTAGAGGGAGCTGAGTCCGAAGTCGGCCACCACACTGACCAGCGCGCTGTAGGCGATGAGCGTGGCGTACTGGCCGTAGCGTTCGGCTCCCAAGTGCGAGGCCAGCTTCAGCACCACCACGAGCGCCACCAGCCGGGAGACAACCCGGACGGCCAGGATCAGACTCGCGTCGAGGACTGTACGGGAGCCCAGCCGGCCAGCTTGCTCGCTCAATTCGCCAGTATCGTATGCGGATGCCCGTGCCGCGTTGGGCGATTCTCGCCCTGGCTTCCCTTGTCTGCTGGGCGGGCGCCGCCGGTGTCGGTTACCACCAGCACCAGCGGCTGCAGGCCGATAAGACCCCGCCGCCGCCCCAGACGCAGGCGGTGGTGAAGGCCCCGGCCACCGCGGCACCCACGCCGACCGCCGTTGAGGCGCCCAGCGCGGCTCCGACGCCGGTACCGACGCCCACGCCGCTGCCCGTCTCACTCCAGATCCAGGGAGTGCCCTTCACCATCCAAGCCCCCTTCCAGAAATGGGACGCGGCGCACGAGGAGTACTGCGAGGCCGCCAACGTGCTGATGGTCGGCCAGTACTACGAGGGCGACCACCGCAGCCTCATCCCGCCTGCCGAGGCCGACTCCACGATGGCCAAGTTCGTCGCCTGGGAACGGAGCAGCTATCGCAGCCTCGACCTCCGCCTGGACCAGGTCGCCCAGGTGGGAGCGCAGTTCTACAAGGTGCAGGGCAGCGTGGTGCCGGTGGACCTGGATGTGCTGAAGCAGCACCTCGCGGCCGGCCGGCCCGTGATCATCCCTGTCATGACCTGGGGCGGCCCGGGCGGCACCAAGATCTATCCCACCTACGGCGGCAAGAGCGTCTACCACGTGATAGTGGTGATCGGCTACGACTCCGCCAAGGACCTGCTCTACACCAACGATCCCGGCTTGAAGGAGGGGCAGGGCCTGGCCTACAAGTGGGAAGTGCTCTCCTCGGCAATAGACGCCCAGACCTCCAGCCCCGCGACCACCGTCCGCCAGGGCCGCGTCATGCTCGTCTTCCAGCCGACATAGCGCCCGGCACAAAAGAAAGGGCGCCTCGCCGTCCACAGCGAAGCGCCCTTGATGTCGGCTCTACCGGCTACTTTACCTCGACGGTGGCTCCTGCCTCCCGCAGTCGGGTGGCCGCCTTGTCAGCGTCCTCCTTGCTGACACCTTCGAGGACGTTCTTGGGCGCCGCGTCGACCAGGTCCTTCGCCTCCTTCAGACCCAGCTGGCTCAGCTCGCGGACAGCCTTGATCACGTTGATCTTGCTCTCGCCGATGCCGCTCAGCAGAACTGTGAACTCGGTCTGCTCCTCAGCGGCGGGCTCAGCCGGTCCGGCGGCGGGAGCTGCCGCGCCGGCCGCCGGGGCTGCCACAGCTGCTGCCGCCTTGATGCCGAACTCGTCCTCGATGGCCTTCACGGCCTCCACCACGTCGAGCACGCTCCATTCCTTGAGCGCTTCGATGAAGTCCTTGGGGGTTACCTTGGTTGCCATAGATCCTCCTTTAAGAGATCTCCAGAATCTTCGCTAAGCCGCGGTTGCGGCTTCGCCGTCCAACTTCGTCCGATACGCTTCGAGCAGCCCCAGCAGCGTCTGCACGGGCGCCTGCATAGTGGCCACCAACTGCGCGATAGGGCTCTGCAGGGTGCTCAGCAGCTGCGCCAGCAACACTTCCCGCGATGGCAGGTCGGCCGTCTGCCTGACCTGCTCGGCGGCCATCAGCCGGCCTTCCACGAGGCCGCCGATCACTTCGAGCGGCAGTCTGGTCTGTCGCGTGTACTCCGCCAAGAGCTTGGCGGGCGCGCTCAGCTCGCCGAATCCAAAGGCGATGGCGACGGGGCCGATCAGCATCTGCTCCAACTCCGCCGAGCCGTGGCCCGAGTCCTGGGCCGCGCGCCGGGCCAGCGTGTTCTTCACCACCCTGTACTCGACGTTCTGGGCTCTGAGACGGTTGCGCAGGTCGTGCAGCTGGGCTACGGTCAGGCCGCGATAGTGGGTGATGACGGCGGCCTTCGCCGTCTGAAGCTTTTCGGTCAGCTCCTGGACCTGCTCGATCTTCTTTGCCTTGGGTGCCATAAAAAATCCTCCGTGCTCACAGACAGGCACGAAGGCTCGGCGACGACAGCCCCTGGTTCGTTGCCTCGGCAGGTTTGATTAAGGCTGTGAAAGCCCCCTGCTGTCTGTGGCGAACGTTGATTGTACAGCCGGCCAGACCGGCTCGGGGGCTAGGCGGTCGTGAGTTTGGCGGCTTCCCGCACGTCGATCGGCACCGAGGGACCCATGGTGGTGGTCAGGTAGGCGGTGCGGAAGTACTGGCCCTTGGCGGCGGAGGGCTTGGCCCGCACCAGGGCGTCGACCACTGCCGAGAGATTCTCGCCCAGCGACTGCTCGCTGAAGGACACCTTGCCAATCGCCACGTGGACGATGCCGAACTTGTCGGTGCGGTACTCGACGCGACCGCCCTTCACCTCTTTCACTGCTCGAGCGATGTCGAAGGTAACTGTGCCCGATTTGGGGTTTGGCATGAGCCCGCGGGGTCCCAGGATCTTGCCCAGGGGCCCCACCTTGCTCATCATGTCAGGCGTTGCGATGGCGACGTCGAACTCGGTCCAGCCATCTTTCACCCTCGCGATCAGGTCATCCCCACCGACAATGTCAGCGCCGGCGTCCTGCGCCTCCTTCGCCTTGTCGCCGCCTACGAAACAGGCCACGCGCACCGTCTTGCCTGTGCCGTTGGGCAGGGAAACCGCTCCCCTGACCATCTGCTCGGCGTGGCGGGGGTCGACCCCCAACCGGATGTGGGCTTCCACAGTCGCATCGAAGCGGGCGGTGGAAGTGTCCCTGACCACCTGAACCGCCTGGACCGGGGCCAGGCCCTCCTCTCTGCCGGCAAGGGCTTCTTCAACCCGCTTTCGGGCCTCTGTGTACTTCTTTCCGTGCTTGCTAGCCAACTACTTCCAACCCCATTGATCGGGCAGTGCCCTCGATGATCTTCACCGCCTGATCGATGCCGTGCGCGTTCAGGTCCTTGGCCTTCGCCTCGGCGATGGTGCGCAGCTGCTCCCTGGTGACGGAACCCACCTTCTCCTTCTTCTGCCGAGCGGACCCCTTCTCGACCTGGGCGGCCTTCTTCAACATCTGGACGGTCGGCGAGGTCTTGAGCACGAAGACGAAGCTCCTGTCCTCGAAGATGGTGATCTCCGCCGGGACCACTTCGCCCGCCTGAGCGGCTGTGCGCTCGTTGTAGGCCTTGGTGAACTCCATGATGTTGACGCCATGGGGGCCCAGGGCGGTTCCCACCGGGGGTGCCGGTGTCGCCTTCCCGGCCGGCAGCTCGATCTTGACGATCGTCCGAATCTTCTTCTTGGCCATCTAACTCCTCAGTGAACCTTCTCAACCTGGAGCAGGTCCAACTCAACTGGGGTCTCCCGGCCGAACATGCTCACCAGCACCTTGAGCTTGCCCTTCTCAGGGTTGATCTCGTCGACCTTGCCCATGAAGTCGGCGAAGGGGCCATCGGCGACTCGCACGCTCTCGCCAACTTGGAACTCCACCCGGATCTGGGGCTCGGTCTTGACCTGCTTCAAAATCGACTTCAGCTCGGACTCCTCCAGCGGTACCGCCTGGTTGGCCGAGCCGACGAAGTTGGTCACGCCTGGCGTGTTGCGCACGACGTACCAGGACTCGTCGGTCATCACCATCTTGACCAGGATGTAGCCGGGGTAGATCCGGCGCTGGACGTGGCGGCGCTTGCCGTCCTTGATCTCGATCTCGTCCTCCATGGGCACGAAGACTTCGTGGATCAGGTCGTGCATATCCATCGACTCGATCCTCTTCTCGAGGTTCTTCTTGACCTTCTCCTCATGACCCGAGTACGCGTGGACGACGTACCAGCGGGGGTCGGAAGTGGCGGTCTGAGTTTGCTGTGCCATGTGTCGTGATTCCTAAATTAGCCGCCGAAGATCTTGGGCAGTGAGATGCCCCCGCCTTGGCCCGAAAAGGCGCCGTAGATGAACCGCTTGGTCAGCTCCTGGAGGCTGGCGTCCACCACAGTGATGAACAGCGCGATGACGGCTGTGGTGATCACCACGATGACCGTGTAGCGGTACAGCTCGGGCGGCGTGGGCCAGACCACCTTGCGCAACTCGTCATACGTTTCCCGCAGGAAGCCGACAAAGCCACCTCGAGGCTGAGCGCTGGGCCGGCGCCGGGCGGAGACTGCCATGGCTATTTGGTTTCCCTATGCGAGGTGTGCTTGCGACACCACCGGCAGTACTTCTGAAGCTCCAGGCGGTCAGGGTCGTTCTTCTTGTTCTTGACAGTCGTGTAGTTCCGGCGCTTGCAATCGCCGCACTGGAGAGTGATGATCGATTCCACTTCTTCTCTGCTTTGGTCCCGCTTTTCAGCCCGCACGGGACGTTGCACCGGCTGGGCGTGAAGAAAAAAGCCTAGGGGCTCCTAGGCGGTGTTCATAGTACCAGATCCCCTGCGGGGCAAACCGCGTGCTGGCCCTGGGGCTAGCAGCGGATGGAGGTGAGTGTCACCCGGAGTTGGCTGAGCTAAGGCTTGCTCTGACACGGACCGCTCGGGGCGAGCCTAACATGAGCCGCCGTATGGCTCAGAACAACTCCCTGGTGGTGCTACATGGCGACCAGACAGGTGAGGAGCTGCTGCTTCAGTCCCTCCGGGTGCTTGACGAGAGCGTGACCGGCCTGGAGCTTGACCTGCGGCACTACGATCTCGCCCTCGGAGTGCGGCGCAAGACCGGCAACGAGGTGGTGCACGAGGCCGCCGGGGCGATGCGCGAAGCCGGCTTCGGGCTCAAGGCCGCGAGCATCACTCCTGAAGGCACCGGCGACGTGGGCAGTCCCAACGCCATCCTGCGCAAGGAGGTGGGCGGCAGCGTCATCGTGCGCACAGGACGTCGCATCCCCGGCGTCAGGCCCTCAGTTGGCGTCTACTCGCCCATCTCAGTCATCCGCATGGCGGTTGACGACGCTTACGGGGCCAAGGAGTGGCGCGAAGGTGAAGAGCTGGACGAGTGGGCCTACCGAACCGAGAAGGTCAGCCGGCGCACCTGCCGGATCGTCGCCGAATACTCCTTCCGCCATGCTCGGCGTCTCGGGGCTCAGGTCTTCGGCGGCCCCAAGTGGACGGTCAGCCCCGTTTACGAAGGAATGCTCAAAGAAGAGATGGATCGAGCTGCGGCGCAGAACCCGGATGTCCGCTACAAGCCCCTCCTGATTGACGCCACCTATGCGCTGCTGCTCGCCACCACCGGCGAGGCGTTGGTGGTGCCGGCCCTGAACCGCGACGGCGACAACCTGAGCGACCTCGTCATGCAGATGTTCGGCTCCATCGCGGGCGCGGAATCCATCCTGCTGGCGTTCGACGAGCAGGGTGAGATCAAGGCAGCCATGAGCGAGGCACCGCATGGGACGGCCCCCGCGCTGGAGGGCAAGGACGTCGCCAACCCCATGGCGATGATCCTGGCCGCCGCCGCGGTGCTGCACTACATGCCCGGCAGCCAGGCCCACGCCGCTTCCCGGGCGATCTATGAAGCGACCCTGGAAGCCGTCTCGGACGGCATCAAGACCGCGGACCTGGGTGGGCACTCGGGCACCATCGAGTTCACTGACGAGGTGGTACGGCGGGTGCGGACCAAGGTCGACGTCTGGCGAGCGCTCGCCGACATCTCCGCCTGACGCGGATAAGCCCGGGCTCGAGAACGAGGATCGGTGGCCGGCGGGCTGGCTTTCCCTGATACTGGAGGTGCATGCTAGACGGCTTCGGCGTGCCCGCGCGCCTGGCAAGCAGTGACCTCTGGCGTCGGCGCGCGCCAATTCAACTGCTGGGCACGCTCAGCCCCGGCTTGGTCTCGCTCTCCCGCCGGCGGCCGCTCATCCTCATCTACCTGGGCGCCCTCGTCCCCGCACTGGCGGTCGCCCTGGGTCAGCCGGTTTGGTCGAGGGTCGATGAGGCCCAGCACTACGACCTGATCGCCCAATACGCCCACGGCAGCTACGCGCTCTCCGATCAAACTCGGATCCGGCCGGAAACGCTGGGCATCATGCACCAGACGGGCGTCTACCGCTGGTCCGCCAAGGGCACTGATCCCGCTCCCGCTGTGACCAACCCCAACGACTTCGAGCAGATGCCGGCAGGCCTCAACTGGAACCAGCGCGGGGTCTGGACCCGGCGGCACCTGTGGTCCTTCTCCTACGAGTCCATGCAGCCGCCCCTCTACTACCTGGCAATGGTTCCGTTCTGGTGGGCGGGCGACCTCCTGGGCGGTCCCCTGGGTGCCGTCTACGCCGTGCGCACGGCGGATGCCCTGCTGATGGCGCTTCTCGCGCCACTCGCCTGGGTGTTGGCGCTTCGGCTGCTGCCCGGCCGAAACCCGGTCGCAGCCATCGCGGCGGCCACCACTGTGGCGCCTGGAATCGTGCTGAACACCACGCAGGTGACCAATGACGTGGCCGCCGCGGTTCTGGGCGGGATCGTCTGCGTGCAGGCGGTGCGTGGTTTCCAGGAGGGATTCAACCGCCGGTCGGCCTGGCTTCTCGGTGTACTTCTGGGTGCCGCCATGACGAGCAAGCTGACAGCTGGTGGGGCAGTGTTCATGGTGGGTGCCGCCCTCTTGGCGCCTGTCCTGCAGCGCGGTTTTCCCTGGAGGGAGCAGCTGGCGCACCTGGGACGCGTGGCTGGTGGCTCCGTCGCCATGATGGCGCCTTGGCTCGCGGCCAATGTCTTGCTCTATCGTCGCCTGCTGCCTCCCTCCCAGTTGATGAGCTACGTGCTCCAGCCTGGCGCGCTGACGCCTCTCGAGGTGCGCAGCAACCTTGAGCACGCCTTCTTCACCTACTGGACTGGCGAGCCCGTCTATACCCTTGGCCAGGCCGGCTTGCTGGAGGTGCTGGTCGGAGTGGCTGTCATCTACGGTCTCGTAGGCCTGCTGGTCAGAGCGATCCGCCACACGCTCCCCGAAGCCGCAAGCACGGTGCTGGCGGTCGGCGCAGCCGGCCAGGTGCTCTTCGCATTCAGCGCGCTTCGCTTCGCCCACATCGGCGGCCTGCTCCCCGGCCGTTACCTCTATCCCGCCGCTGTCGCCATCGGCTGCCTTCTGGCGATCGGCCTCACCGCCCTGGTGCCCGCCGCCATGCCCCGGCTGGCGACCGCGGGAGTGATAGGCATCTCCTTTCTGACGGCTCTTGCTGGGTTCGTGGTGACCGGCCCTGCCAACGCCGTGCAGGCAGGATTTGAGGCGCCGCCTGAACGCGCTATGACCTCAGTGCACGCTTCCACCGTGTACGCCGGCGTGGTGATCACGCTGGACAAGGTTGCGATGTTGCCGGGCTCAGACCAGCTCTGGCTTCACGTGAGGATCAACAACCGGGGCGAATCGGAGGTGGATTGGTGGCCCAGGGCCAAGGTGCTCGTGGGCGACGATGAGCGCCTTTCCTACATCGATTACGCCCGCTCCCAGCAGTTCCCGGAGACGCTGCAGCCGGGCCAGGAAGCCAGCGGCTGGCTGGTCGCACAGGTAGGCAAGCGCGGACCCGGCCAGCCGCTGAGCTTCGTCCAGCTCATCTTCACCGATGTCGCCGCAGACAACTACCATCTCGTTGACGACGTGGCGGTCGAAGCTACCTTCCCGAGCTAAAAAGGGGAGGCAGGCTTCCCCTTCCTGAGCCTCAGTTGGTGGCAGACGACCAAATGCGACAAAGATGCTCGTTGTGGTAAAGCGCCGTCGCCCAAGGCCAAGTAAGTCGCGGCCACTCGGGGAAAGGGCACGGAGATGGGCTAGAAAGTACCCGACCCTGCGTCGACCTGCATAGACACACCGCCAGGTAAGCCCTCCCTTCGTGTTGGTGAAGTTAGCCGTCCCGAGCAGCGCTGCGTAACACACGAGATGGCGTCGTTGTCCGAGCTGCTTTTTGCGCCCAAGCGCTTCGAATCGGAGCGCATGTACGAGCGACTCGGCGTACGCCGCTTCCAGTGCTACGTACCCACCGGCGGCCGCCTCGTTATGCGCCTGGCCGGTCTCAAGTGGATAGGCTTCCGAGACAACGACCAACTGCTCCCGCAGCTGGAGTTCGTAACCAGGTACTTCGAGGCAATTCACTGGCTTGCCCTCCCTGCGCTGACGGCGCTCGCCTTTCACCTCTACGGCGCCGGACGCCTCTCCGCGGCTCTCTTAGCCCTGGCTCTTCTGGCGATCCTCGGCTTCACAGTCCACCCGATCATGCTTCAGCGCTACAACCGGATCCGCCTGCGCCGCGCCCAAGGAGTGGCCCGGGCGAGAAGGCAATGCCACCAGTCGAGTACAACTGCCTGGTGGTCTACATCGGCACCTCGGGCTGGCAGTACAGACACTGGCGGGACGCTTTCTATCCCCCAGGTCTCGCCCAGCGACGCTGGCTCGACCACTACGCCGCCCGCTTCCAGACGGTGGAGCTGAACAACTCGTTCTATCATCTGCCAACCGCACACTCGTTCGAGCGCTGGCGGGAGGAGACGCCGGCCGACTTCGTGGTGGCTGCCAAGATGAGCTCCTACCTCACTCACCTGAAGCGCCTGCGCGACCCGGGCGAGCCGGTGAGACTCTTCTTGGAACGAGCCGGCCGTCTGGAGCAGAAGCTCGGTCCCATCCTGCTCCAGATGCCTCCCCAGCTGACCGCCGAACCGGGCCGCTTGGCGGAAACCCTTGACTGCTTTCCGGCCGGGGTGCGGGTGGCTGTCGAGTTCCGGCACGACTCCTGGTACCAGCCTCAGGTTCGCTCGCTCCTCGAGCGGCACGGCGCCGCGCTCTGCCTGGCCGACTCCCCGCGCCGGCGGACGCCAGAATGGCGCACGGCGGACTGGGGCTTCCTCCGCTTCCACGAAGGACGAGCGACTCCCCGGCCTTGCTATGGCGAGCGCGCCCTTCTCACCTGGGCTGACAGGTTGAGTCGACTCTGGCGGACGGAGGAGGACGTCTTCTGTTACTTCAACAACGATCCCCGGGGCTGCGCGATCCGAGACGCGATCACCTTCGCTCGGCTGCTAGACAGGGCGGGCTTTGCGACCACCCGGGTGCCCCGCTCGGACGAGATCACAGTGAACGAACTCTGACCAGCGCCAGGGGTCCTAAGCCGTCTCCAGCCTCGTGAACGCCTCCGCGTATTTGAAGCCGTGCTTTTCCCCGATTTTGCCCATCCGCTCCCGCACCCACTTGCCGGGCACATCGGGCTCCATGCCTGGCTTCTGGAACTGGCTGGCATGGCAGAGGATCGCCTCTATCTTCTTCTCGGCGAACTCAGTCGCGTCAATCACGTGGTTGGGCGTGTCGAAGCTCGGCAGCCAGACTTCCGCCACCTTGTGCGGCTCGAAACCCTGCGCCAGCAGCTCGGGGTACGCACGCGGGTTGCGAGCGTCGGGGTAGACGGCGGAGAGCGCTGCTTCCCCCACCGCTAGGTGATCAGGATGGGAGGCGCCGATGGGCACGGTGAGGGCCCGGCTGGGCGTGTGGGTCATCACCAGGTCCGGCCGGAAGCGGCGGATCTCCCGGGAAATCGCCTTGCGCAACTCCAGGCTGGGCTCCAGGTGGCCGTCTCGGAAGCCGAGGAAGCGAATCTCCCGCACCCCCAGCACCCGGGCCGCTGCCCACTGCTCCGAGTAGCGCAGCTCGCTCAGCTTCTCGTCGGGAACTGTGGCATCCTCGCCGCCCTGCGAGCCATCGGTGCAGACGCAGTAAGCAACCTCAACGCCTTCGGCGGTGAGTTTGGCAACTGTCGCCCCGAAGCCGAACTCCGGATCGTCAGGATGCGCCGCGACGACCAGCGCCCGCTTGATCGGGCGTCGTTCGGGCTCGGCGGCAGGCGGTTCCGCCTCAGGTTCGGCGGCGGCTCTCTCCAGTTCTTCAGTCACGACGGTTGAGCCTAAGGCATGACGACTGCCGGCCCTGGCGCTCTCGGCGATGTCAGCCGACCACCTCCACCTTGACCAGGTTGGTCACCCCCGCCTGGCCCACGGGGACGCCGGCGACGAAGACCAGGCGGTCGCCCCGCTTCACCAGCCCCGCCGCCACGGCGGCGTCGGTCGCCTTGGCGATCATGTCATCAGTGTCCTCGCCCTGGGGGACGAGCAAGGGCCTCACCCCGGCGTAGAGGGCCGTGCGGCGCAGGACTTCCGGATGGGGGCTGGCGCCGATTATGGGGGTGCTGGGACGCGCCTTGCTCACCCGTCGAGCCGTCGTGCCAGACTCCGTGAAGGCAACTATCGCCCGCGCCTTCAGCTCGACTGCAATCGAGGCGGCGGCCTGGGACATGGCGCCGCCGATCGAGGTGACCTGCCAGGCGGCCGGGGTGCGCTGGTAGGAGGGATGGCCCTCCGCAGCCAGACAGATTCGTGCCATCGCACGCACTGCCTCCACCGGGTGGGCGCCGATCGAGGTCTCCTGGGAAAGCATCACCGCATCAGTGCCATCCCAGATCGCATTCGCCACGTCGGACGCTTCAGCCCGGGTCGGGCGGTTGCTGGTGACCATCGACTCCAGCATCTCGGTGGCTGTGATGACAGGCGCCCCCGAACGGTTGGCGCGCTCGATGATGTCCTTTTGGGCGGGCGGCAGCGCGCCGAGCGGCAGCTCGACACCCAGGTCACCGCGGGCCACCATCACCCCTTCCACACAGGCGAGAATCGCCGTCAGGTTACGCAGCGCCTCGGCCCGCTCGAGCTTGGCGATGATGGGCGTCTTGAGCCCCAGGGCGTCGAGCGCCTGCCGGCAGGCAATGACATCGGCAGGGGAGCGGACGAAGGAAAGGGCTATGTAGTCCATGCCGATCTCAGCTCCGACCCGGAGGTCCGAGTGGTCCTTCTCAGTCAGGGCTGGCAGCTCGAGCCCGCGGCCGGGAACGCTGATGCCCTTGCGCTCGCCGAGCAAGCCACCGCGGATGATGGCGCAGCGCGTCTCGCTACCTTCGGTGGCTTCAACGCGCAGCTCGATCTGGCCGTCCGCCAGGAGCACCCGATCGCGGGGCCGGAGCGCCGCCAGTATCTCGGGGTGACTGACCGAGACGCGTTGGACGCTGCCGGTCACCGGTTCAGCAGTAAGCGTCAGCCGCCTGCCGCGGCTCAGACGGACAAACGGCTCCGAGAGGCGTCCGGTCCGGATCTTGGGCCCCTGAAGGTCCTGCAGCAGGGCGACATGGCGGCCGAGCGGGAGCGCCGCTTCGCGGACCGTCGCAGCCGCGCGCCGGTGGCTGTCCGCGTCCCCGTGGGAAAAGTTGAAGCGGGCGACGTCCATCCCGGCCGCCACCATCTGCCGCACCACTGCCGAGCTCGAGCTGGCCGGCCCCAGCGTGCAGACGATCCGAGTCCGCCTCATCGGCCGAGGCCTGGTCCCAGAGCTGTGCTCACGGCTCCGCTGGCTGGAGGCGCTGCCGCGCCACCTCGTAGAGCAGCTGCGCGGCCGCCGCGCTGGCGTTGAGACTCGCGACGCGGCCCTGCATCGGCAGCTTCAACCTCACGTCGCAGCGCTCTCGCACCAGCCTGTGCACACCTGCGCCCTCCCCGCCGACCACCAGACAGACCGGCTGACGCAGATCGAAGTCCCAGGGCGATTGGTCGCCGCGAGGATCGAGAGCAACGCAACAGAGCCCGGCCCGCTTCACCTCCGCTATGGCCGAGGGAAGTCCAGGCACGCGGCAGAGCGCCAGGTGTTCACTCGCTCCCGAGCTCGCCTTCACGGCAGCGCCGCTCAAAGGCGCCGCCCGATGCTCGGGCAGGATCACGCCTTCGCAGCCGGCGGCCTCCGCGCTGCGCAGGATCGCGCCCAGGTTCTGGGGGTCCTCCACGCCGTCCAGCGCCACCAGCAGCTGCGGCCTTCCCGCCAGCAGCTCGGCGAGGCTGAGCCAGCGTCGCGGCTTCAGCTCCGCCACCACCCCCTGATGGGCGCCCTGGCTCATCGCCTCCAGCCGCTCGACAGGCACCTCTCGCACGGGTCCCAATCCGCGGAGCTCCTCCAGCCTCGGGTCGCTGCCCGCGCGATCTGAGATGTAGACCCTCGCCACCCTTCCCGCCCGGGCGGCTTCGAGCACTGCATTGCGGCCGTAGACCAGGTCCTCGCGCAGCGCTGGATTGGAACGCCCGGATGTCCTCGGACCCGGTCCCGACCCGACAGGTCGGCGGGGGTTGTCAGCCTGCCTCCGAGCGCCGCCGGCTGGGCCTGGCTCCGACCAGCCACCGGAGCGTCGATCTCGGGGCTCGACCCAGAGGTCCGCTCGAGAGTCGCCCCACGCAATGCGCGGGTCGGGTTCAGCCCAGGGCGGGGCGCCCCTGCTTCGCTCCCGACCGGGAGCCGAGCTCTCCCTCGGCGGCCGGCTGTCGGCTGGAACCCCCCGAGCCCGTCTCAGCCGGCGCCCGGCCGCCTGCTGGCCGGCGCCGCCGTCCCTCTCGGAGCCAGGGCCGGCCCTGAAATCGCGTCCAACCGCTGGTCCCGTCGCCTGTGCCGGTCGCTGCCTCTCCCGGCCTTTGCTGCCCAACCTCGAGTCGGTTGGCGGCTCGGATCTGGCCGGGGCCGGCTTGCCTCGCGCGCCACGAAAGGGATCGCTGCGACCTCTCTCTGGTCCCGATCGCTTCCCCTTGGCCATGAGGCCAGCCTAACGTGCGCCGGTGTCACGTTTCCGGCGGCCGGCCCGCCGGATCTGAGTCATCACCGCCAGCGCCGAAGGACAGCGGTGAATCCCTAGGATCGACTGTCATGCAGGACGCTCCGGACGTCGCCATTCCTCGCGAGTCCGGGCGCGATCCCTCGACCAGGCGCAGCCTCGCCGCGCTGTTCCTGGCCCAAGCTGCCTCGACCAGCGCCCTGACGACCAGCGTTTCCCTCTCCAGCATCGTCGCTACGCACATCACCGGCTCCGCGTCCGCCTCCGG
Source organism: Candidatus Dormiibacter sp. (assembly GCF_050999135.1). Taxonomy (NCBI): domain Bacteria; kingdom Bacillati; phylum Candidatus Dormiibacterota; class Candidatus Dormibacteria; order Candidatus Dormibacterales; family Candidatus Dormibacteraceae; genus Candidatus Dormiibacter; species Candidatus Dormiibacter sp. The sequence goes on from NZ_JBPCPN010000049.1 coordinate 23,406, forward strand.
CCTGCCGGCCACCATCAACCTGGTGGTCGCTTCCCTGGCCGCGTTTCTTGCCGGCCTGGGCATGGCGCGCTTCGGTCGCAAGGCAGGCATGTTCACCGGTTACGTGGTGGGCGCCGTCGGCGCAGGTCTCGGCTGCGTCTTCGCCCTGACGCACAACTTCCCGGGCTTCCTTCTCGGCAGCGCTCTCGTCGGCATGGCTCAGGCAGTGGTGCTCCAGGGTCGCTACGCCGCAGCCGACTTCGTGAGTGCCGAGTGGCGAGGCCGCGCCGTCGGCGTGATCCTCTTCGGGGCGGTGCTCGGTGCGGCGGTCGCTGCTGCGCTTACTCCCCTTCTCCAGCAGATTGCCGCCCAGCGCGGGCTCGACGCCATCGAGCTCGGCTGGGGCCAGTCAGCGCTCCTCCTGGGAGTCGGGGCGCTGTGCATCGCCCTGCTCTTCCGCAACCCCCGCTTCGTCGGCAGTGAGACCGCCGGACGGCTGCGGCTCAGCGAGTTCGTAGCGGCGGCCGGCGAGCCGTCGGTCCGCCTCGGCGTTTTCTACCTTGTCGTGGGCCAGGCAGTGATGGTGATGCTGATGAGCCTCTTCCCCATCCATGCTCTGCGCCACGGTCATCAGTTGGGCACCATCTCCGCCATCATCACTGTCCACATAGCCGGCATGTATGCGCTTGCCTGGCTGACCGGAGGGCTGGTCGACCGCTTCGGCGCCGCCACCATCGGCTCGGCTGGTGGCTTCCTGCTCTTTGCCGGTGCGCTCCTCTCCGCCTGGGAGACGTCGGCGCTTGGCATCGGGCTCGCTCTCTACCTCATAGGCCTGGGCTGGAACTTCTGCTTCGTCACCGGCTCGGCGCTGCTGGCAAAGAACCTGGAACCCGGCATCCGCACCCGTTTTGAGGGCACCGCCGATGTGCTGGTGTGGCTCTGCGCCGGCGCGACGACGCTGGGCGGCGGCGTCCTGGTGGGCGTCTACGACTACCCGGCGGTCGGTCTCCTGGGCGGCCTCGCCGCGACAGGCTTATTGCTCCTCACCGGGCTTACGTGGTCAAGACTCCACCAGCCTGCGCCCGCGAGCCGAGCGCCGTCGTAGCGCCTGTTCACCCGGGAATTATCGCCTTCGGCGTGCAGGCGGCGCCAAACGTCGAAAAGCCTCAGACGCGGCGGTTGGCCGTCAGCCGCCGGCCGGGACGCGCTTCCAGCGCACCCCTTCGCGCGAGTCCTCCAGGATCAGTCCCCGGCCCCGCAACTCGTCGCGGATGCGGTCAGAGGTGGCGAAGTCGCGTCGACGCCGCGCCTCCTCCCGCTCCTCGATCAGCCGCTCGAGCTCCTCATCCAGGCTCTCCTCGCCCCCCCGGAGCACATCGAGGTGGGCGTCGGCAGCCGCCAGGAGCTGCAGCAGCGCCTCTCGCCCAGCGGTGCCCACGCGGCCCGCATCGAGCGCCGAGTTCGCCTCCCGCACGACCTCGAACACCCGCCCAACTCCCTGGGCCAGGTTCAGGTCGTCGTCGAGGGCTTCCCTGTAGGCGGCCAGGCCATCGAGCGCCGTCTCGTAGATCGCCGCGTCATCGGCACCCGGCTGAGGCTGGAGCCGGCTGAGCCGCTGTTCCAGCTCTCGCAGGCGACGCACCTGATCTGCCGCAGCGCTGATCGCATCGTCCGAGAGATGCGTCCTCTGCCTGTAGTGCGCTCCCGCCAGGAGTTGGAAGCGGATTGCCACGGGATCGTGACCGGCGGCAAGAAGATCACTCAGGGTCAGGAAGTTGCCGCTCGACTTGGACATCTTGTCGCCGGTGGCGATGGTCAGGTGCTCGCCATGCAGCCAGTAGCGGCTGAAGGGCTTGCGGTTGGCGGCCTCGGACTGCGCGATCTCGTTCTCGTGGTGAGGGAACAGCAGGTCGACGCCACCCGCATGGATGTCAAGCGTCTCGCCCAAGTATCTGCTCGCCATGGCTGAGCACTCGATGTGCCAGCCTGGGCGACCCAGGCCGAACGGCGCCTGCCAGGCAGCGCCCACTCGGCGATCACGCTCGGTCGCGGCCTTCCAGAGCGCAAAGTCGCTGGCCGACTCCTTCTCATACTTGTCGGTCGCCACCCGCGCCGTCGCCGTCTTGCCCCGGCGGTCGAGCTTGGAGAGGGCCCCGTAGGCGGGGAAGCTGTCGATTCGGAAGTAGACGTCGCCTTCCATCTCATAGGCGTGACCCAACTCCAGCAGGCGCGAGATCAAGTCGATCATCTCCGCGACGTGCTGGGTGGCTCGCGGATACCACTCCGCCGGCTCCGCCCGCAGGCGCCTCAGGTCGCTCAGGACCGAGTCCTCCCAGCGCGGCGTGAACTCCGAGATGGCCATCCCCGCTGCGTCGGACTGCTCGATGATCCGGTCGTCGACGTCAGTCAGGTTCATCACCTGGCGGATCTCGCAGCCAGACAACCGCATCTGGCGGCGGATCAGGTCGTAGAGCAGGAACGAGCGCATATTGCCGATGTGCGCCGGTCCCCAGACGGTGGGTCCGCAGGTGTACATGCGCACGACGCCGGCTTCCAGCGGCTGGAACTCCTCCTTGCGGCCGGTGAGCGAGTTGTACAGGCGCAGCGTCATGGCTGCCTTTCTAGCAACACCACAGCCTGAGCCGCCATGCCCTCGCCCCGGCCGAGCGCGCCCAATCCCTCCGGCGAAGAGGCCTTGACACTCACTCGTGAAGGCTCCAGGCGCAGCTGGGCTGCGAGGCTGACCGCCATCGAGCCCAGATGTGGGGCCAGCTTGGGTCGCTGAGCGGTAATGGTCGAGTCCACGTTCTCCACCCGCCAGCCTTGCCCGGCCAGCTGCTGAGCGGTTATCGCGAGCAGGTCCAGTGAGGAGACCCCCTGCCAGCGCGGGTCCTGGTCGGAGAAGTGTTCCCCGATGGTTCCCAAGGCGGCTGCGCCGAGCAGCGCGTCGATGATGGCGTGAGTCAGGACGTCGGCGTCGGAGTGGCCCTCTAGCCCCAGCTCGAATGCGACCTCTACACCGCCCAGGACCAGCCGGCGGCCTGCGACGAGCGCGTGGACGTCGCTGCCGTAGCCGATCCTCACGCCGGCGCCGGCGTCTCGCGAGCCGCCAACAGCGCCTCGAGCACCGCCAGATCCTCCTCGGTGGTCAGCTTCAAGTTCGCCACCTCACCGAGAACCACTGCCACCTCCTGGCCCAGCGCCCGCACCAGCTGAGCGTCGTCGTCGGCGCTGAGACCGGAGGTCGCGGCCTGCGAGTGGGCTCGCTCCAGAGTGGCGCGGGCGAAGCCCTGAGGCGTCTGGACGAGGAGCAGCTGCGAGCGGTCGAGGGTCTCCGCCGCATGATCTCCCACGAGTGTCTTCACGGCGTCCCTGGGCGTCAGGCCAGGCATCGCGGCACCGCTGGCGCGGGTCGCTGCCAGCACACGTTGGAAGAGCTCGGCCGACGCGAGCGGACGGGCGGCATCGTGGACCAACACCCACTCGCAGCCGCGCAGCGCTTCCAGCCCGAGCGTCACGGATTGCTGGCGGGTCTGGCCCCCCGGCACCACTGTCATCGGCTTGCCACAGCCGACACGTTCGCTCTCGCGGCGCGCGAGCTCAAGCTGCGCCGGCGGCACCACGACGACGACTTCGTCAACCTCGGCCAGCTGGCAGCAGCGCTCCAGCGCACGGCGCAGCAGGGTCCTGCCGTTCAGCTCGACCAAAGCCTTGCTGCCGCGGCCCAGCCGGGCTCCGAAGCCGGCCGCCGCCACTATGACCCCCACCCGACCCTCGCCCGGTTGTGGCGCCGGAGCCGTCATCCGGCCGCTTGCAGCCCTGGACCGAAGGCCACCTCCACCGCCTGCGCGAGGTCCTTCACCTCGCTGCCCTTCATGCCGACCGCCCAGGCCGGAACGGCGCCGCCAGGCGGCACGATGGCATGCCGGAAGCCCCGCCGGGCGGCCTCCTGCAGACGGCGTTCCAGGCGGCTCACCCGCCTCACCTCGCCGGCCAGCCCCACCTCGCCCAAGCAGACGGTATCCGCCGGCAGTGCGCGATCGCGCAGGCTGCCCGCGATGGCCAGAGCCAGGCCCAGATCCGCCGCCGTCTCCTGAACGCGAACCCCGCCGGCCACGTTGACCAGCACGTCCATCTTGGCCAGTGCCAGTCGAGCTCTCTTCTCCAGCACTGCCACGATCATATGAACGCGGTTTACGTCCAAGCCGGTGGCCGCCCTTCGCGGCATGGGGAACTGCGTATAGCTGACCAGGCTCTGGATCTCCAGCAAGAGCGGCCGGCTGCCCTCCATCGCTGCCACCACAGCCGTGCCGGGCACAGCGCCCACGTCACTGAGCAGGTGCGCGCTCGGGTCAGGCACCTCGTGGAAGCCGCTCTCGCCCATGGCGAAGATGCCTATCTCATCAGTGGAGCCGAAGCGGTTCTTCTGCGCTCGCAGGATCCGGAAATCGTTACCGCGATCGCCCTCCAAGTAGAGCACGGTGTCCACCATGTGCTCCAGGAGCCGAGGGCCCGCTATGGCGCCCTCCTTGGTCACGTGGCCGACCAGAACTATGGGGATGCCCGTGTCCTTCGCAACCCGCAGGAGCCGGCCGGCGGCCTCACGCACCTGCACCACGCTGCCGGGCGCGCCCTCGATGCCGGGGTCCTGGACCGTCTGAATCGAATCGACCACAGCGAGCGCGGGCTTCGTGTGGGCTATGGAGTCAACAATCGCCTCCAGGTCTGTTTCGGCCAGGAGCAGCAGGTCGGGGAGGGCGACGCCCAACCGTCGGGCGCGCAGGCTCACCTGCTGCGCGGACTCCTCACCGCTGCTGTAGAGGACCGTGCTTCCCGTCTTTGCGACCTGCGACGCCAAGTGCATGAGCAGGGTCGACTTGCCGATCCCCGGCTCGCCGCCCAGCAGCAGCAGGCTGCCCGGCACGACCCCGCCGCCGAGGACGCGGTTGACTTCGTCCCACTCGAGCGGCCGGCGCTCGAAGGCGCCGAGGTCGACCTCGGTCACAGGCACCGGCACGGCGAGAGACCGTTCAGTGCCGGCTTTCAGGCTGCTTCGCCGGCCCGCGCGGCGCGGCCCCGGTTTGTACTCCTCCAGGGTGTTCCACTCGCCGCAGTGGGGGCAGCGGCCGGCCCAGCGGAGGCTCTCGCCGCCACACTCCCGGCAAAGAAACACGATCTCCGGCTTGGCCACCCCCTTACTGTGCCCTGATTCCGCCGCTCAGGAAAAGATCTTCACAACCGCGTGTATCTTTTTGTGCTCCCCAACCGTTTCTAGTGGTAGCGACCTGGCCGGTTCCCGACCGTGGTCGCGCTGAAGGAGCGCCGCCTCGTGCTACCCCCCGGGACGGCGCCCTTTCTTTTGTTTTGAAGTTGTGGCCAATTGGATGGCGGCGAAGATGCGTTGCGGCCCGTAGGGCAGCTCCAGCAGCTCGGCGCCCAGAGGAGCTACGGCGTCCGCCACCGCGTTGGCGACTGCGCCAAATGCCCCGATGGTGCCCGCCTCACCCACTCCCTTGCTGCCCTGGGCGCTGATCGGGCTGGGCGAGACCAGGTGCTCAATCTCGATCCGCGGAATATCTGCCGCCACCGGCACCAGGTAGTCGAGCAGAGTTGCCGCGAGCGGCTGGCCGTCCTCGCCATAGGCGCTCTCCTCCAGAAGCACCTTGCCCGCCCCCATCGCCACACCACCGCGGATCTGCTCGGACACTGTGCGCTGATCGATTAGAGTGCCGCAGTCCTCCACGGCCAGATAGCGCCTGAGACGAGGGACGAACGTGACGGCGTCCACCTCAACCACAGCCAGATGCGCGCCAGAGGGAAAGACCTGCTTGGGGTCGATGCTGCAAGTGACGTCGGTGCCGGGCGCCAGGTCCTGCTCGCCGGCCAGGCGAAGCGCCCCGGCGATTGCGTCAAGCACACCGACAGCACCGCGGCTGACGAATGCCCCGGTACCGGGTGGGCAGACATCAGTGTCCCCCTCCTCGATGTCCACGCGGCCGGGCTCTACGCCCAGCATCCGCTCGGTCAGGCGGCGATAGGCGGGGGCGTGGTTCTGGCCAATCTCCACCGAGCTGGTGTGGATCACTATGCGTCCTTCGGCAGTCACGCGGACCCGGCAGGCATCGAGTCCGGAAACCTCTTCAATTCCGCGGGAGCGGTACTCACTCTGCCCTGTGCCGCTGTGCTCATTGAAGAGCGCCAAGCCGATCCCGAACAGCTTGCCGTGGCGGCGCGCCTTCGCCTGCTCCCGGCGGAGCGCCTCGTAGCCGGAGACGCTTTCCACGCGTCTCAGCAGCTCTAGGTAGTCGCCCGAGTCCAGCTCGCGCCCCCCGAGCGTGGTGCAGGGCAGGTGACGAAGAGCGTTGCGGCGGCGGACCTCCAGCGGATCCAGGCCGACGTGCCTCGCAATCAGATCCAGCATCCGCTCTGTGACGTAGACGGCGGTGTTGGTGCCGACGCCGCGATAAGCGCCCACGGGGCAGCGGTGGCTGGTCACTGCCCGGGCGCTCACGCGCAAGCCCTGCAGGTCGTACGCGGCGAAGATCGCCGACGCCGCAGTGGCAGGTTCCAGCGAGGCGGAGAACGGGTAGACGGAGTAGGCACCCACATCGCAGCGCAGATCCGCTTCGACGGCCAGCACCCTGCCGTCGGCACCAAACGCTGCCCGCATCAGCACCTCGTTGTCGTGGGCGTGGACGCTCGCCAGCAGGTTTTCGCGCCGATCCTCGATCCAGCGGACCGGACGGCCGAGACGCCTAGCCAGCTGCGCCGCGACGAGCTCTTCCGGAAACACATGCGCCTTCAGGCCAAAACCTCCGCCTACTTCGGGCACGAGCACTCGGATGGCGCTCTCCTCCAGCTCCAGCGCCTGGGCTATGCCGCGGCGGAGAATGTGCGGGATCTGGGTCGAGGACCAGAGCGTCAGCCGGCCGGCCTCGAAATGCGCCAGCACGCCTCGCGTCTCGAGCGGCAGTGGGGTCTGACGGGCGCAACTGAAAGTCCGCTCGAGCACGTGGTCCGCCCGCTGGAAGCACGCTTCGACGGCACCCGCGTCGATCGTGCGCTCGAACAGCCTGAGTGGTGCCTCGGGCTCCAATGGCTCGAACTCGACCTCAACGCTCTCCGCCAAATCCTCAGCCTGTGCCCGGGTTTCCGCCCAAACGACTGCCACCGCCTCGCCTACGAAGCGAGCCTCGCGCCTGGCCAGCGCCGGCCAGGGCCAGGGCGCCACGCCATGGCCGCCGAGCCGGAGATCGCCGACGCCCAGCTCAGTCGCGGTAACCGCCGGGCCGCTGACTTTGCCGATCAGCGCATGCGCAAATGGAGAGCGAACAAAGGCGAGCTCGAGCGCACCGGGCACCGCGAGGTCAGCCAGGTAGCCGGGCACTCAACGCCTCCAGGATCGGTTCATAGCCGGTGCACCTGCAGATGTTGCCGGCCAGCAGCTCAGGTAGCTCGACCGCCCGCGGTAGCGGTTCTCGGCGCAGCAGCGCCTCGGCGCTGCAGACGAAGCCCGACCGGCAGAATCCGCATTGGAACAGCTCCCGGGGTAGGAGATCGTCCGAGAGGCCTTCGACGGTTGTGACCTGGCGGCCGTCGGCCTGCACGGCGAGCGTCAGGCAGGACCGCGCCGCCTGCCCGTCCAGGAGTACAGTGCATGCGCCGCAGACACCATGCTCGCAACCCAGATGGGTCCCGGTCAGCGCCAGGTGGTCGCGGAGCAGATCGGCCAGGGTAAGTCGCGGCTCCACCTCGCCTGCCCACTCGAGCCCATTGGCGACGAGGCTGATCTTTACGTTCATGCGGCCGCTGCAGCGCCGACCACGCGCTCGACCAGGCGAGCGCCCACCTGACGCCGGTAGGCAGCACTGGCGTGGATGTCGCCATGGGCTTCCATCTCGTCCTCGGCCAGCTTGCGCAGCTCCAGCCCCGGGCCGCCGCCAGCCGCCAGATGCGCTTCACAGCCGGTCAGCCGCTGCGGGACGCGGCCGGTGCCGAACGCGACTACGCGCGAGCCGTGACAGGCGGCGCCGACGAGGGCGAAGTCACCCGGCCGCCGCTCGACCTCCGCAAAGCCGAAGGGGCCGCCGCAGTCGGGGAGTTGGACCGCCACCAGAAGCTCGTCCGGCTCCAGCGCCGCCAGCATCGGCGCCAGCGCGAACTCGCGCGCGGAAAGGCGCCGGGACCCGCGGCTGGAAACGAGCTCCAGCGTGGCCTCAAGCAGCACCGAGAGCGCCGGCCACTCGCCCGCCGGATCCAGGTGCACGAGGGATCCGCCCACAGTTCCCTGGGTCCGAATCTGGAAGTGACCGATGTGGGAGATCGCCGCCGCGATGATCGGTGGCAGCCCGCCAGCCCGCTCAAGCTCCACCTCCCGCGTCATGCTTCCGATCCGCCAGCCGCCGGCGGTTTTTGTTACGCCGCGGAGCTCGGGGATGCGCGCCAGATCGACCAGCACAGCGGGCCGGGCCAGCCGCATGGCCAGCATGGGAACCAGGCTCTGCCCGCCCGCTAGGGCTCGGGCCTCCTCCCCCCACTCGGCAAACAGGCTAAGTGCCTCCGCCAGGCTCTCCGGCCGGTGATAGTCGAAAGGTGAGGACTTCACAGCCGCGCCAGCACGTCCTCGCTCAAACTCTTGAGCCGCTCCAGCCGGCCGCCCCCCAGGAGCGGGAAGATGAAACCGTCGATGCCCGTGGCGCCCAGCTCGCGCAGGCGAAAGGCGCACTCGGCAGGATTGCCGGCCACTGCCAGCGCCGCGGTCAGCCCATCGCTCACCGCGCTCTGGTGACCGGCGTGTCTGGAGAGGTGCCGGCTGAAGTCGTAGGACTTCTTGGCTTGCTGAATCTCGTTGCGAAAGCCTTCGAGTCCAGCGGGAAGCTCGGCGAAATCGGCGATGAGGCGCGCCTGGGCGCTTGCCCAGGAGCGTACATCCGCCAGAGCAGCCTGCCGGTCAGGCTTCGACGACACGGTGGTGATGAGCGAGATCTCGATATCGCTGCGCTGGCGGCCCGACTGGTGGAGCCCTTCCAAGACCCAGCCCACCTGCCTCGTTACGTAGCTCACCTCTGCTGGGCCCATGAGGATCACGCCGTCCGCGAGGCGTCCAGCCAGAGCGCACATCCGTTGCTGGCTGGCGGCCAGCCAGACTGGGACTCGGGCGCTCAGGTGGGGCAGTGTGTACCTATGTCCCGCCCAATCTCCCGCGCCCGAGGCCAGCACGCCGCGGAAGAAGCTCAGCGACGCCTCGACCTGGGCCACTCGAGCCGGCCTCTGGCCTATACCGTACACGGCCGAGTCGCCCGCGCCGATACCGAGGAGAGCCCTCCCGCCGGAGACCTCGGCCACCGCGGCGATCGAGCAGGCGGTCACTGTGGGGTGGCGAGTCAGCGGGTTGGTGACTCCTGTGCCCAGCTCCATCCGCTCCGTCTTCTGCGCGGCCAGCAGCAGCCCAGCGTACACGTCCTTCATCGCCAGCTGCGAGTCGATCAGCCACAGGCGACCCACCCCGGCCCGTTCCAGCTCGCGAGCCAGCGAGGCCCAACTGTTGAGGGACTGGCGGGGGCTGATGCCTATGCTGATCGCGAGGCGCATTCTCGTCAGTCTGCCTGACGAAGTCCCCTCCCAGGCCCCTACTGAGGGCTGAACCACGGAAGCCGGGCGCCCGCGGGCGTTGCTTTTACTCTGCCCAAGCGACTTGACGGAACGCCGGCCTCGTCCTTACCATCCTCTTACGCCTGCTAGTCAGCGGGGTACGCATTTGGTTGCGAGGAGAGGGTTAATGCCGGGATCAATCCGCCGCTTGCTGTTCGCCTCGGGCGGCACAGCGCTGCTGTTGCTGGGAGCCCAAGGCCAAGCCTTTGCGGCCACCCCTGGCTCGGGCAGCGCCGCCAACGCCCCCCGCTATCAGGGCCAGCTTTCGGCCCAGGAAGCCGCCAAGCTGGCGGTTGGCGAGAAGCAGCCTTCCATCATCATCCTGAAGAACCAGCATCCAGAGGTGTCAGCGCACCCGGCTTCTGCCAGCCGCCGGGCCCAGACCACTGAGGCTGACCAGGCGGGTGTGAAGGCGGAATTGGGCCAGGTCCATGCCCAGAACGTCAAGAGCCTGCACATAGTCAACGCTGTGGCCGCCAAGATCACCAAGGCCGAGGGCGCCCGCCTGGCTGCCCGGCCGGAGGTTCAGGCAGTCGTTCCTGACCTGCCGATCTCCCAGCGGCTGCCGGTGGAGAAGGCGGCCGGTCAATCCGCAGCGGCCACGCCCAACGCTCTTCAGACTGTCTGCCCGCCCAATCCGGCGGTGCCGCTGCTGGAGCCGGAGGCGCTGCAACTGATGCACGTTGAGAACCAACCTGGCGATACCCAGCCTGCGGCCCATGACCTGGCCAGCGGCGCGGGGGTCACAGTCGCATTCATCGCCGACGGTCTGGACATCAACAATCCCGAATTCCAGAGAAACGGCAGGTCGATCTTCGTCGACTATCAGGACTTCAGCGGTGAGGGCACCAACGCCCCCACCGATTCCCGCGAAGCGTTCGGTGACGCCGGCTCGATAGCTGCCCAGGGCAATCAGACCTACGACCTGAGCCAGATCGTCAACCCGGCACACCCCCTTCCCCCCGGCTGCAACATCAAGATCAAGGGTGTCGCGCCGGGTGTAAACCTCGTGGGCCTCAAGACCTTCGGTGAGCACACCCAGGCGTTCAACTCGTACTTCCTGCAGGCCATTGAGTACGCGGTGTCGGTCGACCACGTCAACGTCATCAACGAGTCGTTCGGCGCCAACCTCTATCCCGACAAGGCCAACGATCCCATCTCGCTGGCGAACACAGCAGCCGTCGCCGCGGGGGTGACTGTGGTGGTTTCCAGCGGCGACGCCGGACTGACCAACACCATCGGCACCCCCTCCGACGCGCCGGGCGTGATCGGAGTGGGCGCCAGCACCCAATTCCGGCTCTACAAGCAGACCAGCAGCTATGCCACCTCGCTCTCAGCCGGTGGTTGGGTCTCCGATCAGATCTCTACCATCAACTCCTCCGGCTTCACCCAGTTCGGTCCCCAGACTGTGGACCTGGTGGCTCCCGGCGACCTGGGTTGGTCCGTCTGCACGGCTGATCTCTCGAAGTACACGGGCTGCAGTGACTTCCGCTACGGGCAGCCGACAAAACCGGTAGCTGTCCAGGCCTTTGGCGGCACCAGCGAGTCGGCACCGTTGGTTTCGGGTGAAGCGGCTCTTGTGATTCAGGCTTACCGCCAGAGTCACGGGGGCGCGAGCCCGACTCCGGCGCTAATCAAGCAGATCATCACCGGCTCGGCGGATGACCTGGGCGTCGTTGCCAATGAGCAGGGCGCCGGTCGGGCCAATGCCTACCGGGCCGTCCGGACAGCACTCTCCGTTCGCGACAGCAACGGTTCACCAGCGGGCCAGGGCAATGGTGTGATCCTTACGCCCACCCGCCTGATCTCGACTGTCAACGCGGGTACCGACCGTAACTTCAACCTGAAGGTCACCAACACGAGCAACCAGGTCCGGACGGTTTCGGCGGCAGTGCGGACGCTGAATCCGGCTCTCGTCTCCCAGAACACCGGCTCGGTGAACCTGACAGTTGGAACATCGCCTACCTTCATCGATGAGCGAGGCCGGACTGTCTCCTACGTCCAGCACACCTTCTCGGTGCCTGCCAACGTCCAGCGGCTGAACGGCGATATCGCGTGGAACGACCAGGCCAAACCCAATTCAATCGTCCGCTTGACGGTTTTTGATCCAGCCGGCCGGGTCGTCGCCTACACGCTGCCCCAAGGCTCGACAGCCGGTTTCGGCCACGTCGATGTCCACAATCCGGTGCCTGGAACCTGGACGGCGATCATCTCGACTGTCAACCCGGCCAATGCCTACAGCGGCCAGGTCAACTTCTCCTTCTCGACCCAGCGTTTTGAGGTCGGCGGCTCCGTCACGCCAGCCAGCCAGCTGGTCCAGCCCGGACAGACCGCGGCGTTCACAGTGCACGTCGCCGTTCCGGCCTCGCCTGGAGACCTGGCCGCCTCAGTCGTGCTGAACCATGGCGGCACCACCTCCACGGTCCCGATCACGCTCCGGGCGCTGGTCCCCATCAACGGCCAGGGCGGCTCGTTCTCCGGAGTCTTCACAGGGGGTAACGGGCGACCGATCTTCGGCTCCCAGGTTTTCACCTACCAGTTCGATGTTCCTGGTGGCCGTTCAGTCCTGAATCTGGCGGTGAAGCTCCAAGACGCCGGCTACAACCTGCAGGGTCTCTTGGTCACTCCTTCGGGCCAGCCGATCAACGTTGAGACCACCGGCATCCCGACTGGACCCAACACAGTCATCACTTCCACCATGCAGTTCTTCCAGGACAATCCCGCTCCCGGCTGCTGGACGGCGATTCTCCTCCTCAACGGACCGATCGCGGGTAACTTGCGTGAGCCATTCACCGCCCAGATCACCTTCAGCGGACCTCCGGTCACCGCCACCGGCGTACCGAACTCTGCTGGCAAGGTAATGCCCAAGGGAAAGCCGGCCACCGCCAGCATCAGGATCACCAACTCCGGTAACAGCACCAAGGACTTCTTCGTCGATCCCCGGCTGCAGGACCTCGGCATCCTACCGATAACCAGCCTCAACCCGACGGTGGTTCAGATGCCGACGCCTGCGACAGGTCCGGCCAGCTTCGTCCCTGCCTTCCTCGTGCCAACCCATTCCAGCATCCTGGCGGTCGGTGCCAGCTCCACGGTGCCGATCGACATGGACGTCTCTTACAACACGGGTGCGCCGGATGTTCAGGCATTCTCCATCGGCAACCAGGCTCTGGACTTGATCCTCGCGCCGCAGCTGGCGCCGGGACTCTGGTTCGCGGCGCCGACCGAGAAGGGTCCGTTCGGCGCCAATGGCGCCCCCACCGCGACCGCCAACACCGGCGCGGTGGTTCTGGCCAACCAGTTCGACACAGCCGTCACCTCGACCAGCGGCGACTACTGGCTGAGCTCCCAGAACCTGGCGGCGCCCTACACGCCGCTGACGCTCGCGCCTGGGGCGTCGGGCACCATCACTTTGACCATCACGCCGACAGCGCCGGTGGGGACAGTAGTTCGCGGCTTCCTGGACGTTGACACCTTCAACAGCATCACTTTCAGCGGCGACCAGGTCACCAGCATCCCCTACACGTACAGGGTCGGCTAGCTCCTACCGACAAGCGGGGAGCCCTCCGGGGCTTCCCCGCCTTCTGCGGCCAGTCAGGCGCCGAGTTCAGGCGATCGCGCGGGCCAGGAGGCTGTAGAGATCAGCGCGCTCGGCGGCCTTGCTGACAAACGCAAAGGCGTCAGCGAGATACTCCCGCGGAAGCGATGCGTCGTAGGCAGCGCTGTAGAAGAGAACCGGCACCGCGTGGGGCAGTACCTGTAGCCGGGCGGCGAGCTCCCGGCCGTCGATCGACCCGGGCAGCATGAGGTCGATGATGGCAGCCGCAGGTGGGCTGACGGCCACTTGCCCCAGCGCGTCGGCAGCATCGGCCGCAACCAGGGCTTGGTAGCCAAGATGGGTCAAGTCGGTCGCTAGGATCATCCGCCAGACAGGCTCATCGTCGACGATCAGCACCTTCGCCCCGCGCGCGGGCTCCGGGGCGGCAGGGAGCGGGGTCAGAGTGGTCAGCATGTGGTTATCGGCTCTCATCCTTCTCTTAGCGCAGGTTCGGGTGCGAGGAGACCGAGAGGCTGGCTCGGAACAGTCGCCCTCCCACCCACGTGACTACGCACCCGCAGCCACGATGGACACCCCGCTCCTCATATCCTGACAGACAAGGGTCAGGAATTGTTCAGTCTCCGGCTGCCCCAAGACATCCGAAGAGCGTGCTTCGGAGCGTCTGTCGAAGGTCACGGGTGCGAGCGGCGGTACCCAGACGCCGACAAACCTGCTGCCAATGACGCCGCTGGTGCGTCGGCCCAATCTGGAGACGGCCCGCCCGCGCGGCAGTCAGTCCCGCTTTGGCTTCCGGCCTCGTGACGCCACGCGATCGCGCCGCTTGCGAGCGGTCGGGGGGCGGTCGTCAGCGCCGGCGGGCGCTGGAGCGGGCGCGGCGCCTTCGTCGATCGCCTCCGGCGCCATCGACGCGGGCGGTCGGGAATCGCCACACCCGCTCCCGGCGATGGACCTGCTGCCGGGTGCGCCCCAGCCGCGATCGGTGCCCCCCGGCTTATTTCCTCCCCCAGTGGTCGTGCTGGTGGCACCCTGGTTGTTCGAGACGGTCGGGCTCGAAGGCCTGGCGACGCTTGGCTCGGCAGCCCGTGGCTCAGCCAACTGTATGAGCTCAATCGTCTCGGCGGACGTCTGGCGCGGCGACGCGGACGGTTCCTCGCCTCTGGTCGAGGACGCTGTCTCCGCGCTTTCCTTTTCATCGCCGGCAGCCACCCCGGCGCCGCTGGACGCTGGCTCAGGGGGCAGGCCGTCCTGCGAAGGCGTGGGGGCCGACCCCGAGGCGCCACGAGGCGCAGAGCCGTCTACATCACCCGCCACTGCCGGCGCAGGTTGAGCAGCCCGAGGTTCTCCCGCCCCGGCCACTTCGGCAGCCTGGCTGGAGCCGGCGTCAGCGGTCGCCGCCGTGCCCGGCGCGGCGGACCTTCCGGCAGCCGCGGCGTCAAGCTCCAGGCCATGCGCCAATACATGCTCGCGGAGGCCGCGCGGCTGGAAGCCGAAGGCTGCCTCCACCGAGTCGAGGGCGGTCGTATTGTCGAAGCTGAACAGCTCTGCCCCAGCCGGAGTGAGAGGTGGCTGCGAGAGGATTCGGTTCATCGCTCGGGCCTGGAGCTTGGCGGCGAACACAGGGACCGGCACCACCCAGGCTCTCCTGCCGAGTGACTGAGCAATGAACGTCATCAGCTCGCGCATGGAGATCTGCTCGGCGCCGCCCAGGGCAAGCTCCCGGCCGTTCAGACCTTGGCTCTCGGCAGCCGCCGTGATGCAGCGGCTGAAGTCGTTGATCCACAGCGGCTGGAACTTGAGCTCCCAGCCGATGGCGGGCGCGAGCGGCGACGCCCTGACCACCTTGGCCAGTCCCTTGACGAAAGCGGCGCCTTCGCCAATGAGCACCGACGGCTGCAGGATCACGTACGGGATGCCTGAGTGGCGGACCGCCTCCTCCATCGCCCACCGCGTCGACATGTAGGAGCCCGGCCGCCCGGGTTTGGTGCCGAGTCCCGAGATCAAGACCACCTTGCCCACTCCGGCGCGTTTGGCGGCCGCCAGCAGCCGTTCGGTGCCCACGCAGTTCACCTGGTCGTAAGCGCCCCGATACGGCTCCTTGCGGTCACCTGTCAACGCTGCGGCGTGGATGAGCACGTCAACTCCGGTGAGTGCTGCCCGGAAAGTCTTGGGCCGCGTCAGATCGCCCTCGAAGACCTCTACCGCCGGGGCTAACGCGACCGACCTGGAATCGCGCACGAGCGCCCTGACCGGTTTGCCCTCCGCCGCCAGCCGGCCGACCACATGCCGGCCGACAAAGCCACTTCCTCCGGTGACGAGAATCATGGTCTCAACTCGGCCAGGAAGCCCAGCATCGCCCCACTCAGCTGCTCCGGCTGCTCGACCTCGACCTGGTGGCCGGAGCCGGCAATGATCGCCAGCCGGGCCGATGGCACCCCTGCCTGGATCGCTTCCGCGGCGCGGGGCGGACAGAGCTGATCTTCGGCTGCCGCGATGACCAGGAGAGGCGCCTGGATGCGGCTCAGCTCCCCGTCCAGAGGCTGCGCCCTGAGGGCTGCCATCGCTCGGCACGCGCTCGCAAAGCCGGCCGGATCGCAGACTGCCTGCTGGCGCAGGCGCCAGTGCGCCTCGAGCTCAGCCGGCGCGCCGGCAAATTGCTGTCGCGTGTCCTCCCGCAGCGCCGGCGCCAGCGTTTCCCAGCCCTGGTCCGCCAGCTGAGCGCGCTCCGTGTACCAGTCGGCCGCCACCCGACCCACACGGCTGGAGGTGGCGATCGGCAGCAGCGCTGAGACGCGCTGGGGGTGATCGATGGCAGCTCGCAGCACCACGGTGCCACCCAGGGAGAAGCCTGCCAGGGCCACACGCGGCAGCTCCAGCGCGTCAAGTAAGCAGATGAGATCGTGGCCCAGCTGCGCCAGGCTGCCCTCAGCCTGGCCGAGGCTCGTCTCTCCGTGGCCGCGAAGGTCATAGGCGATCACCCGATGCTCCAGCGTCAGCCAGGCAAGCGTCTTCCGCCAGGCACGGTGATCATCAGCCAGACCGTGAACCAGGACCAGCGGGTCTCCGCGCCCCCACTCCCGCCAGGCAACCTGGAGGTCACCGCACTGCTGGTGCATCGCCTCATTGTGCCCGCTCGAGGGAGACTGATCCCGACCTCTGCTGCGCTGAGCAGTCAGCTCGCTTGAGCCGCCCTGGCCTTGAGCGCTTGCCGATCCACCTTGCCGGGCCCCGAGAGCGGCAGCTCATTGAGATGTTCGATGAACTCAGGCCACTTGTACTTGGCCACACCGAGCCCGCTGAGATGCCGCTGCACTTCCGGCAGATCTAGTGTTTGACCAGCCACCACGAACGCGCGCAACCGCTCGCCCAGCTCCCGGTCCGGCTGGCCCACCACGCAGACGTCCTTGATGGCCGGGTGTGACCGGACCAAGTCCTCAACCTCGTAAGGATTGATGTTGCTGCCACCGCGGATCACTATGTCCTTCAAGCGTCCTAACACATGCAGGTAGCCCTCACTGTCGATGAAGCCGAGATCACCCATGTGCGCCCAACCGTCGGGTCCCAGCGGACCACGCTCCTCTCCCCAGTAGCGGCGCTGAACAGTCGGGCCACGCATGCAGATCTCCCCTTCCGTTGTGATCATCGCTTCCGCGCAGTCATGGATCCTGCCCACAGTCGTCCAGCGCTTCACCGCCGGGTCCTGCGGCGCGCCGACGGCCAGTTGACCCGCGTCCATGGAGCCGTAGAAGCTGCACAGCTTGGAGCCAGTCCGCTCCTCCCACGCCCTGGCCAACGCCGGCGACATGGGGGCTCCGGCCACCGCTGAGCAGCGCGCGGCTGGCAGGCTGATCTCGGGCAGGAGAGGAGCATCGAGCAGGCGGATCACATTCGTGGGCACACCCACCAGCAGCGTGGCCTGAGTCTGCTCCGCCACCCGCAAGGCTCTGTCTGGGTCGAAGCCCGGTTCGCGCAGCATCACCAGCGCCGCGCCGCGCCGCAGGCCGTAGAGGCACATGCCGCCGATGCCTTGCATCAACGGGCTCATGATCAACACTCGGTCCGCTCCCCCGACGCCGAGGCGACCCGTGAACGCGTCGGCAGTGGCCTGCTTCAAACCGGCGTGGAGAGAGGCCAGCTTCGGCAGCCCTGTCGTGCCGCTCGTCAATGCGATCTCCACCACGCGATCGGGGTCGGCGGTGGGTGGCTCCAGCCAGCCCCTGAATGGCGACACACACAGCTTTTCGGCCAGCGCTGAATCGATCTGAGCCCGGGCTCCCGAGCGCTCCAGCGCCCAGTTCCTCTCCCTGCTGCCCAGGTTGATCGGAATCGGCATGACAATTGCCGCCAGGAGAGGGATGGCCAGCTCCAGCACCACGTACTCCCAGACATTGGGCAGGCTGACTGCCACGACATCGCCAGGCCTCAGCCCCTGGCTGCGCAGAGCAGCCGCAGCTGCGTGCACGCGCTGCTCCAGCTCGGCGAAGGTCAGCGTTCGGGCGGGGTCGATTACCGCGGGCGCCCCCGGGGCAGCGTCCGCCCGCGCTCGCAAGTAGGTAACGGGCAGAAATGGGGTTGGCGCCAAGCTGTTTAGGAACCTTAGCCGGTTAGTCTCTGCCCATGGACTTAGGACTGAGAGATCGCGCGGTCATAGTGACAGGCGGCGCCTCCAACATCGGCCGCGCGATCGTCCTGGGCTTCGCGGCTGAGGGGGCTCGGGTGCTGATCGGCGACGTGGATGAGGAGCGGGCCCAGAAGACGGCCGGCGAAGGTGGCCCGGGCGTCTCCGCCTTCCGCACCGACGTCACCTCCTGGGAATCCGCCCAAGCCCTGGCGGCTCACGCCATCGAGCAGCTGGGCGGCATCGACGTGTTGGTGAATTGCGCGGGCTGGACGATCGACAGGCTCTTTATCGACAAACCACGGGCCGAGTGGGAACGGGAGATAGCCATCGACATGTGGGGTTTCATCAACTGCACGCGCGCGGTGCTGGACCATATGATCGAACACAAGACTGGCCGGATCGTGTCCATCTCTTCCGACGCCGGCCGCATCGGCGAATGGCGAGAAGCTGTCTATTCAGGTGCGAAGGCCGGCGTGATCGCCATGTCCAAGGCCATCGCCAAGGAGGTGGGCAAGCACGGCATCACACTGAATGTTGTCTGCCCCGGCTTTGTCCCCGGACGCCAGGAGACCTCCGGCCGCGAGTCGGTCTGGGCAGGTGAGCAGGGCGCCCAGTTCACTCCTGGACTGCTCGAGAAGGTGGCTCGCGGCTACCCGCTGCGCAGAGTCGGCCGGGCGGAGGACATGGCGCCGGCAGTGCTCTTCTTAGCTTCCGATCCGGCCTCTTACATCACCGGCCAGACGCTTTCCGTGAGCGGCGGCTACACGATGATCTGACTGCGACCAGCAGCGCGTATGGGGCTGCGTAACCGATGTCGGACCGAAGAGGCTGCTCGACACGTACTCGCAGCCGGTCGTACGGCTCCATCCCGTCATTCCCGGCAGCCGAGGGGCACCCTGCGCCATCACCGCAGTGCTGACCGCTGGCAGTCGTCTGGCAGAGTTGGATGAATGCAGGTCGAGCTCTATGAGCTGAATGAACTCCAGGCTGCCCTGCAGAAAAGGCAGTTGAGCTCACTGGACCTGGTCCGCGGCTACGCCAAGAGCATCGCCGCCCTGGATGGCCGGCTGGCCGCGGTGCTCGAGCTGAACCCCGAAGCGGAGTCGATCGCGGCCAAGCTGGATCGCGAGTTGGAGGCAGGGCGCTCGCGCGGCCCACTACACGGCTTGCCAATCCTGCTCAAGGACAACCTGGACACGGGGGACCAGATGTTGACGACCGCCGGCTCGCTGGCCCTGGTCGGAGCACCGGCTCCGCGGGATTCGACTGTGGCCGCCAAACTTCGGGCAGCCGGAGCTGTTCTGTTGGGCAAGGCCAACATGTCGGAGTGGGCGAACCTCCGCTCTCCCCAATCTTCCAGCGGCTGGAGCGCCCGCGGTGGTCAGTGCCGCAACCCGTTCGATCCCGTCCGCTCGCCCGGCGGCTCCAGCTCCGGCTCCGGCGTCGCCGTGGCGGCCGGCTTCTGCGCCGCGGCCATTGGCACCGAGACCGACGGCTCGATAGTTTCTCCCGCCGGCGCCTCAGGCGTGGTCGGCCTGAAGCCCACGGTGGGGCTGGTCAGCCGCGCGGGCGTCATCCCCATCTCCGCCAGCCAGGACAGCCCCGGTCCTCTGACTCGCTCGGTGCGGGACGCGGCCCTGCTGCTCCAGGCCCTCGCCGGACCTGACGAGCGGGACCGCGGCACCGGGGCGAGCGCCGGCCGATCGTCGCTTGACTACGCTCGCAATCTTGACCCCGGCGGTCTCCGGGGAGCCCGGATCGGCGTCGCCCGCGAGGTCTACACCGGCTACAGCGCCGCGGCCGACCGGCTCTTCGAGGCGGCTCTGGAGGCGCTGCGCCAGGGCGGCGCCGAGGTGATCGACCCCGCCGACATTCCGACCGCGCGGGCGATGGAGGACGACCCGTCGGAGATGACAGTCCTGCTGCACGAGCTGAAGGCGGGGCTGAACACCTACCTCGCCACCCGCACAGGAGTTCCCGTCAGGAGCCTGGCCGATGTCATCAGTTTCAACCTTGAGCACGCCACTGAAGAGCTGGCGCACTTCGGCCAGGAACGGTTGGAGCAGGCGGAGGCATGTCCTCCGCTCAGCGATCCGACCTATCAGCAGGCGCTCAGCACCAGCCGGCGCCTCTCCCGCCAAGAGGGCTTAGATGCAGTTCTCGATGAGCACCGGCTGGACGCTCTCGTCGCGCCGACCGCAGGACCTGCCTGGCTCATCGACCTCATCAACGGCGATTCAAAGTCGGGTTCCAGCTCGAGCCCGGCCGGACGCGCCGGCTATCCGCTGCTCAGCTTGCCAATGGGCGTTCACGCCGGGCTGCCTGTGAACATCACATTCATGGGCCGCGCATTTAGCGAGCAGGTCCTTCTGCGCCTGGCCTACGCCTTCGAGCAGGCGACGAACTGCATGCCCCGACCAAGGCTGTGATCTCTTCGCTGGAAACTCGAAGAATCGCCTAGCGCGAGGCGGCCGGCCGAGGGGCCCGTGCCACCAGGAACTGGCTGCCGATCAGCACCAGCGCGACCAGTAGCAGCGCCGGTCCCAGAGCCTCCAGGCCCGCTCCGGCCATGAGGACGCCGAGCAGCGCCGGGATCGCTCCCGCGCCCACGCCGCCGGCGGCGATCTGAAAGCCGACGGCATGCCGGGTCGAGGCCAACCGCTGCGGTGTGAGTGCAACGAGTAGAGGAAAGAGGGCCGCGAAGCCGAAGCCAATCAAAGGCAGGGCGGCCGCACCGAGGGCGGGCGCGGGATTCCACCAAAAGAGAAGTATTCCGATCAGGCTGGTCGCCAAGCTGCCGGTGAGCAGCTGGCCCGACGTGCTGAACCGCGCGGTGGCCGCGGCCAGCAACCGCCCTGCCGTGAAGCCGCCCCAGTAGAGCGAGACGAGGATCCCGGCCGTGCTGGGCGAGAAGTGGCGACTGCCGATCAGTACGCTGAAGGCCCACTTCCCCACGCTTGCCTCCAAGCCCACTACGCAGACAAAGCTCAGCAGGCTGAGCAGGAGCGCCCGATTCCAGAGCCTTCCTCCCGGGCGGCTCGGGAGCGCCGGAAGGCCCTCCCGCTCCGACCAGCTGCGGCGGGTGGCGATGATGCCGATCACCAGTACCAGCGCCACTACCGCCACGCCCAGATAGGCCGGTCGCCAGCCCCGGCCAGAGACAAGGATGACGGTCGCGGCCAGCGGGCCGACGAAGGTGCCGACGCCGTAGAGCCCGTGCAGCAGGTTCATGACTCCGCTGCCGTGGCGAAGCGCGGCATAGGCGTTGAACCCCGCGTCGAGAATGCCCAGGCAGAGACCGAGCAGGCCCATGGCCAGGATCAGGACCAACCACGTCGGAGCCAGCGCCACTGCCGTCAGTCCCAGCAGATACAGAGTCAGGGCGCCCGCCAACGCCCGGGCGGCGCCGAGCCGATTCGTCAAGCCGCCGCTGAAAGAGGCGGTCAGGATGTAACAGCCGTTCAGGATCAGCAGCGGAACGCCAAGGGCGGCCAGTCCGACCTGAAAGTCCGCCCGCATCGAGGGCCAGGCCACTCCCAGCAGACCATCCGGCAGCCCAAACAGAAAGAACGCCCCGAGAGCCACCGGCAAGGTGGTGTCGGAGTCGACCGCCGCCGCCTTCCCTGCAACTGGCTCGCGGCGCATGGAGCGTCAGGCTAAGCGCTGGCAGGCATCGGCGCTGCAAGCCGCGGCAGTCAAGCGCAGTGCATTACCTGCGTTGTGCCAATGCCGTCCCAGCCTTGCTATTGGTCGCGATCGAGGTGATCGCCGCCCAGGCCGAGACAGACTCTCGCCGATGCTCCCGGACCAACCGCACCGCCCGCTCACGGCGCTCGTGGGTACCTGGTGTGACTTGGCATTGCGTCATCCGCTCAAGGAATGGAGCCTCCAGTTTTCCTGGGCCGTTCTATCTCCGTTGCGTTGTCGCGTTGATCGGGTTCGTCGCCGTCCCGTTCTAACTGCGCGATCGACCGCGGCCGGGAACCTGCAAGGCCACCTCAGTACTGGATCAGCGGCTGCCCTTCTTCCACGGTCTCCGGCGAGGAAGCCAGCCGGGGACAGCCTGGCGATAAGTATCGTAATCAGCACCGAACTGCCCCACCAATACCGGCTCCTCATACAAGCGCACAAAGCTGAACACGGTTGCGAAAACCACCGCGGCATAGACCAGCAGCGCCGGCTGCCCGAGAAGGAGCGCTTGCCCGATCACGGCTATGAGAAGCGCCACGTACATCGGGTTGCGGACATGGCGGTAGAGCCCACCAATCACCAACTGCCGGGGCGGTGCCACAGGCGCGGGAGTGCCTATCTCCTCTGTGACAAAGCGGGCAAATGCGCTGACTATGACGATCAGCCCCATCGCCACGAGGATCGCACCCAGAATGCGCACGGGCGCCCAGAACGGCAGAGGCGTCTGCACCTGCCAGCCGGTGAGCCAGTAGGGCACCAGGCCGCCGACGACGCAGGGGGCCACGGCGAAGAACACCAGGCTTCCGACCGCCGCCTTCATCCTGTTCACCGGCAAGATCCTAGGAAAACGACTGATCAGCCAACCCGGAGGGCGTCATTGCCCTACGACGGGGAGGCGGCGGGCTCCCGCTTGCCGGGGGTGACGTTGAAGGTGAAGCCACCCTCCGGATCGACGTCCACCTCCACCGCGTCGCCGCGCTGGAAGCGACCCGCCAGCAGCTCCTCCGAAAGCTGATCCTCGATCCGGCTCGTGATCACACGACGCAAAGGACGCGCCCCGTAGATCTTGTCGAAGCCCTCCGTCGCCAGCTTGTCCTTCGCCCCCGACGTGACTGTGATCTGCA